>NZ_JBSFPS010000184.1:0-20287 GCF_053588315.1 Streptosporangium sp. NPDC003464
GCTGTCGGCGCTGCTGGCCCCCGGCGACGTGGTGCTGGTCAAGGGGCCGCGCGCGGCCGCCCTGGAGCGCGTGGCCCAGGCGCTGCTGGGGGGTGAGCGCCGATGATGGAGATCCTCATCGCGGCGGCGGTCGGCCTGCTGCTGTCGACGTTCGGCACGCCCCTGGCGATCCGCCTGTTCTCCCAGCGCGGCTACGGCCAGAGCATCCGGGAGGAGGGGCCCTCCGGCCACCACGACAAGCGCGGCACCCCCACCATGGGCGGCACCGTGATCGTGATCGCGGCGCTGCTCGGCTTCGCCTGCGCCCACCTCTACAGCCAGACCCTGCCCACCGTCTCGGCGATCCTGGTGCTGTTCCTGATGACGGGCCTGGGCGCGGTCGGCTTCCTCGACGACTTCATCAAGATCTACAAGCAGCGCAGCCTCGGCCTGCGCAGCGGCGCCAAGGCCCTGGGCCAGCTCATCGTCGGCGCGGTCTTCGCGGTCCTGGTGACCCGCTTCCCCAACTCCTACCTGATCACCCCGGCCGAGACCCGGCTGTCGTTCCTGCGGGACTTCGGGCCGTCCATCGGCATCGTCGGGTTCACGATCTGGGTGCTCATCATGATCGTGGGCTTCTCCAACGCGGTGAACCTCACCGACGGCCTCGACGGCCTGGCCAGCGGCGCCACCGGCGTGGTGCTGGCCTCCTACGTCCTGATCGGCAACTGGCAGCTCCGCAACAACTGCACCACCCAGCTCGGCCCCAACTGCTACTGGGTCCGCGACCCGCTGGACCTGGCCGTGGTCGCCGCCGCCGTGCTCGGCGCGCTGGTCGGCTTCCTGTGGTGGAACGCCCCGCCCGCCAAGATCTTCATGGGCGACACCGGATCGCTGGCCCTGGGCGGCGTGCTCGCCGGACTGGCCATCACCACCCGCACCCAGCTCCTGCTGATCATCCTGGCCGGGATGTGCGTGGTCATCACGGTGTCGGTGATCATCCAGGTCGGCTTCTTCAAGATGACCGGCAAACGGGTCTTCCGAATGGCCCCGCTCCAGCACCACTTCGAGCTGTCGGGCTGGGCGGAGACGACGATCGTGGTCCGCTTCTGGCTCATCGCCGGGCTCTGCGCCGCCGCCGGTCTCGGCCTGTTCTACGTCGAATGGATGCCCAAGTCATGAGTGAGGCGCCCACGCCCGCGCGGCCGGCGGAGGTGGCGGGATGAGCCAGCTGATCTGCGTCGCCGGCCTCGGGGTCTCCGGCACGGCCGTGGCCCGCGCCATGGCCGCCCGGGGCCAGAGGGTGGTCGTCCTGGAGGGCCGGGACGGGGAGGGAGCCAGGGCGACGGCCGCCGAGCTGGCCGGGCTCGGCGTCGAGGTCCGCTTCGGCGAGCCCGCCGAGCTGCCCGCCGGCACCGCCCTCGTCGTCGCCACCGGCTGGCCGCCGCACCACCCGCTGCTCGTCGCGGCGGCCGCGGCCGGGGTGGAGGTGATCGGCGAGGTCGAGCTGGCCTGGCGGCTCCGCCCGGCGGGCGCGGCCCCGTGGCTGGCGCTGACCGGCACCAACGGAAAGACCACCGTGGTCCGGATGCTCACCTCGATGCTCACCGCGGCCGGCCACAAGGCGCTCGCGGTCGGCAACGTCGGCACCCCCGTCGTGGAGGCCGTCACCGGCCCCGCCGACGTGCTGGCGGTGGAGCTGTCGAGCTTCCAGCTCCACCGCTCGCCCAGCCTCGTCCCGCACACCGCCGCAGTGCTGAACGTCGCCCCCGACCATCTCGACTGGCACGGCTCCATGGAGGAGTACGCCCGGGTCAAGGGCGAGATCTTCGTCCGGGCCGGGACGGTCGTCCACAACGCCGACGACGAGTGGTCGGCCCGCCTGGCCGCGCCGTACGAGGCGGGGGCGGGCGGGCGCAGCGTGGGCTTCACCCTCGACGTGCCGAGGCCGGGACAGGTCGGCGTGGTCGAGGACCTGCTGGTGGACCGGGCGTTCGTGGCCGATCCGGCGCGCAACGCCGAGGAGCTCGCCTCCTTCGGCGACATCCGGCCGTTCGCGCCGCACAACGTCGCCAACGCGCTCGCCGCCGCCGCCATGGCCCGCTCCTACGGGGTGCCCGCCGCGGCCGTACGGCAGGGCCTGCTGGACTTCGTCCCCGACCCGCACCGGATGGCGCGGGTCGCGCGGGTCGGCGAGGTCGACTACGTCGACGACTCCAAGGCCACCAACCCGCACGCCGCCGCCGCCTCGCTCGCCGCCTACCCCTCGATCGTCTGGATCGCCGGAGGACAGCTCAAGGGCGCCGACGTGGAGGAGCTGGTACGGCGGGCCGCGCCCCGGCTGCGCGCCGCGGTGCTGCTGGGCGTCGACCGTGGGCGGATCCGGGAGGCTCTGGCGCGACACGCCGCGAATGTCCCGGTGGTGGAGGTCGCCGGGCAAGACACTGGGGTCATGGACCGCGTCGTCGCCGAAGCCGCGGGGCTCGCCGCCCCCGGAGACACCGTGCTGCTGGCCCCGGCCGGGGCCTCCCTGGACATCTTCCCCAACTACGGGGCCCGCGGGAGAGCCTTCGCCCAGGCCGTCCTGGAGCGCCTGGGCGGGGCGCGGGGCGGTGCCGGGGAGGGATGAGAGCACGCCTGCGAGATCCGGGGACGCCCGTCCGGCCGGCGGGGCGGGGTGACGGATGACCGCCGTGAACGATCGGCCGCCGGGCACGGCCCCCTTCAGGGGCCGGCTGGCCCGGGCGCGCGAGCTGCTGGCCCGCCCGCTGTTCTCCTACCACCTGCTGGTGGGCGTCAGCGCGCTGCTGATGGCCCTGGGGCTGATGATGGTCCTGGCCGCGTCGAGCATCCAGGCGCTCGAGACCAGAGGGTCGGCCTTCGCGCTCTTCGGGCGGCAGCTCATCTCGATGGCGGTGGGGCTGCTGCTGATGTGGATCTGCTCCCGGCTGCCGATCAGGTTCTTCCGGCTGGCGGGCTACCCGCTGATGGTCCTGGCCGCGCTGGGCCTGGTCCTGGTGCTGTTCATCGGCCAGGCGGAGCTGGGCGCGCAGCGCTGGATCTACATCGGCGAGCTCACCATCCAGCCGTCGGAGCCGGCCAAGCTCGCGCTGGTGCTGTGGGGGGCCGACCTGCTCGCCAAGGGAGCGCGCGCCGGGCGGATCGAGTGGCGCAAGCTGCTGATCCCCCTCATGCCGGGCCTGGCGATCATGGCCGTCCTGGTGATGCTGGGGCGTGACCTCGGCACCACGCTGGTCCTGATGATGATCTTCCTGGCCCTGCTGTGGGTCGTGGGCGCGCCGCTGAAGCTGTTCGGCGGCATCCTGTCGATCATGGTACTGGCCACCATCACGATGATCACCATCGAGGGCTACCGCTCGGAGCGGATCAAGGGGTGGCTCAACCCGTGGGGCAACGCGCAGGACGCGGGCTACCAGCTGGTGCAGGGCCAGATCGGGATGGGCAGCGGCGGCTGGTTCGGGCTCGGGCTGGGCTCCAGCCGGCAGAAATACTGGACCCCGCACGCCGAGAGCGACTTCATCTTCTCCATCGTCGGCGAGGAGCTCGGCCTGATGGGCACGCTGGTCGTGGTGGCCCTGTTCGGCCTGCTGGGCTATGCCGGCCTGCGGGTGGCCACCCGGGTGCGGGACCCGTTCGTCCGGCTCGCCTCGGCCGCCGCGATAGCCTGGATCGTCGGCCAGGCGATCGTCAACATCGGCGCCGTCATCGGCGCGCTGCCCATCACCGGCATCCCGCTGCCCCTGATCTCCTACGGCGGATCGGCGCTGCTGCCGACCCTGGCCGCGCTGGGGATGCTGCTGGCCTTCGCCAAACACGAGCCCGGAGCGCGCGAAGCTCTGGCGGCGCGTGGCCCCGGACCGGTGGCGCGGGGCCTAAGCTGGCTTGGCCTGGGTGGTCCGGCCGGGAAACGACGGCCGGACCGCGAGGACGATGAGCGACGGGGCGGTCCGGCACGGAAACGACGGCCGGTCCGCACAAGACGATGAGCGACGGGACGGTCCGGCGCGCAGGCGACGGCCGGTCCGCGGGAGACGATGAGTGAAAGGACCGACATGAGGGTGGTCCTCGCAGGCGGCGGGACGGCTGGTCATATCGAACCGGCGCTGGCTCTGGCCGATGCGCTCCGCCGGCTGGACCCGAACATCGGGATCACGTGCCTGGGCACCGAGCGCGGCCTGGAGACGCGACTGGTGCCGGCCCGGGGCTACGAGCTGCAGCTCGTGCCCGCGGTGCCGCTGCCCCGGGCGATCACACCCCAGCTCCTGACGGTGCCCGGCCGGCTGGCGGGCGCCATCAACGCCGCCGCGGGCATCATGGACCGCGTCCAGGCCGACGTGCTGGTCGGCTTCGGCGGCTACGTGGCGACCCCCGCCTACCTGGCGGCGCGCCGGCGCGGCGTGCCGATCGTGGTGCACGAGGCCAACCCGCGGCCGGGACTGGCCAACCGGCTGGGCGCGCGGCTCACCGAGCACGTGTTCACCGGCCACCAGAACACGCCGCTGAACCGCGCCGAATACATGGGGATCCCGCTCCGCCGCGAGATCGTCGCGCTCGACCGGCTGTCCATGGGCGACAAGGCGCGCTCCTGGTTCGGCCTGGAGGCCGACCTGCCCACGCTGCTGGTGACCGGCGGCTCCCAGGGCGCGCGCTCGCTCAACCGGGCGGCCCTGGCCGCCGCCCCGGCGCTGCGCCGGGCCGGGGTGCAGGTGCTGCACGTCATCGGCCCGAAGAACACGCTGGAGGAGGAGCCGCCGCCCGGCGACCCGCAGTACGTCGTGCTGCAGTACGTCGACCGGATGGACCTGGCCTACGCCGCGGCCGACTTCGCCCTGTGCCGCAGCGGCGCCATGACCTGCGCCGAGCTGACCGCGGTGGGCCTGCCCGCCGCCTACATCCCGCTCCCGCACGGCAACGGCGAGCAGCGGCTCAACGCCGAGCCGATCGTGCAGGCGGGCGGCGGCCTCATGATCGACGACGCCGACCTGACGCCGGAGTGGATCGTCCAGAACGTGCTGCCCATCCTGTCCGACCCCGAGCGCGTGGTCACCATGTCGGAGGCCGCCTCCAGGATGGGCCGCAAGGACGCCGACGTGGCGCTCGCCCGCAAGGTGTTGCAGATCGCGGCCGAGGGGAAGGGCAGATGAGCCGGGCGTACGGTGCCCGGCGGGGGACGGGCCGGCCCGCGCGGCGGGCGGCGAACGGTGGGCAGCCGGCGGGCACGGAGCGGATCCGGCGCGGCGAGCGCTGCCACCGGTGGGGGAACGAGACCGTCCGCGTGGCGGATGAGGAGTGGTGAACGGCCGATGAGCCTGGTCAAGTTGGTGGATCCGGTCGCGGCCGAGGAGCTCGGGCGCGTCCACTTCATCGGGATCGGCGGGGCCGGGATGTCCGGCATCGCCCGCATCCTGCTCAAGCGCGGCGTGCCGGTCTCCGGCAGCGACTCGCGCGGCTCGGACATGGTGACCGAGCTGCGGGAGCTGGGCGGCCGGGTGCACATCGGCCACGCCGCCTCGCACATCAAGAACGTCGACACCGTGGTGGTCTCCACCGCGATCCGCGACTCCAACCCCGAGCTGGGCGAGGCGCTCCGCCAGGGCCTGCGGGTGATCCCCAGGGCCGCCGCGCTGGCCTCGGTCATGGCGGGCCGGACCGGGGTCGCCCTGGCCGGGACCCACGGCAAGACCACCACGACCTCGATGCTCACGGTGGCGCTGCAGAAGTGCGGCGCCGACCCGTCCTACTGCGTCGGCGGCCAGCTCGTGACCACCGGCCTGGGCGCCGACGAGGGCGCGGGCGAGGTGTTCGTCGCCGAGGCGGACGAGAGCGACGGCTCCTTCCTCATGCTGGCCCCCGACATCGCCGTGGTGACCAACGTGGAGCCGGACCACCTCGACAACTACGGTGACCCGCGCGCGGTCTACGACAGCTTCGCCCGGTTCGTCGAGCGGGTCGGGACGGCCATGGTGATCTGCGCCGACGACCAGGGGTCGGCGGCCCTGGCCCCGATCGCCCGCGCGCGCGGCCTGAAGGTGATCACCTACGGCGAGGCCGAGGACGCCGACCTGCGGGTGAGCGGGATCGTCCCCGACGGCCTGGGCATCTCCTTCACGGTCGCGGGCCACGGGGAGGTCAGACTGGCCGTCCCCGGCCGCCACAACGCGCTCAACGCCACCGCGGTCATCGCCGTGGCGGCGGAGCTGGGGGTCTCCTTCGACGAGATACGCGACGGTCTGGCCGCCTTCACCGGCGCCAAGCGCCGTTTCGAGGCCAAGGGCGAGGCCGGAGGAGTGGCGGTCTTCGACAGCTACGCCCACCACCCGACCGAGCTCGCCGCCGACCTGCGCGCGGCGCGGGACGTGGTGGCCTCCTTCTCCGGCTCCGGCAGGGTCGTCGCGGTCTTCCAGCCCCACCTCTACTCGCGCACCAGGTTCTTCGCCGACGAGTTCGGCGTCGCCCTGGGCCTGGCCGACGAGGCCATCGTGCTGGACGTCTACGGCGCCCGTGAAGACCCCGAGCCGGGCGTCTCCGGGGCCCTGGTGGCGGGCAAGGTGCCGCTGCCGCCGGGTCAGGTGACCTACGCGCCGCAGCGGGAGGCGGTCCCCGCCCTGGTGGCCGACCGGGCCCGGCCCGGGGACATCGTGCTCACCATGGGGGCGGGGGACGTGACCGAGCTGGGCCCCCGCATCGTGGCGGAGCTGGCCGCCCGGTGACCCGTGGCAGGGGTCGCGGGGCGCCGGAGCCCGGGCCGCCCGACGGGGTGAGACGGTGAACGCGGTGTGGAGGTCGGCCTTCCTGGCCCTGCTCACGGTGGGGGTGGTGGGCACCGCCGCCTGGCTGGTGTTCTTCTCGTCGGTGCTCGGGGTCCGCGACATCCGGGTCGCGGGCAACCTCGGCATCCCCGCCCAGCAGATCCAGTTGGCGACGGGGGTGCCCGAGGGCAGGCCCCTGGCCATCGTGGACGTGGACGAGGTCGAGGCGCGGATCAAGGGGATCCGGCAGGTCGAGTCGGTGAGCGTCAGCCGCAACTGGCCGGGCACGCTGGTGGTCGAGATCGTGGAGCGCGAGCCGGTGGCGGTGGTGCCGGTCGGCCCCAAGTTCGCGCTCATGGACCGGCACGGTGTGATGACGGAGGTCAGGGATGTCGCGCCGCCGTCGCTCCCGCTGCTGCGCGTGGACCGCCCGCAGCCCGGCGATCCGGCGACCGGCGCCGCGCTGACCGTCATCCAGGCGCTGTCGGCGGATCTGACCCGGCGGATCGAGGAAGTGCTCGCTCCCTCGCCCGAGACCGTCTCGCTGCGCCTGAAGGACGGCCGGACGGTCGTGTGGGGCGGCCCGGACCGTCCGGCGGACAAGGCGAACATCCTTCTCACGCTGCTGAAACGCCCGGCGGACACCTATGACGTGAGCTCGCCCGACGTCGTGACGGTGAAGTGATCTCATCCACCGTCGCGCGTTCCCCGAAAAGGACGGCCCGCGACACGCCGGGCGCGCTTGCGGCGCGGTTAGTTGACCCGCCTGGAGCGCAACTCCTACTGTCCGTATCACTCCTCAGGTTGACATAAATCTAAATCTCAACTTGAGGGTGAGGGTTTTGGAAACGACGGCACGGGCCCCCGTGCCGCATGAAATTGCAAGTCAACGAGCGGAAAGGCCCCTCGTCGTGGCAGCACCGCAGAACTACCTCGCGGTCATCAAGGTTGTAGGAATCGGCGGAGGCGGAGTCAACGCCGTCAACCGGATGATCGAGGAGGGACTCAAGGGCGTCGAGTTCATCGCCATCAATACCGACGCTCAGGCGCTGCTGATGAGTGACGCCGACGTCAAACTCGATGTCGGACGCGAACTCACCCGCGGCCTCGGCGCGGGGGCCAACCCCGAAGTCGGGCGTAAGGCGGCCGAGGACCACCGCGAGGAGATCGAAGAGGTCATCAAGGGCGCCGACATGGTGTTCGTCACCGCCGGAGAGGGCGGCGGCACGGGCACCGGAGGCGCCCCGGTGGTGGCCAACATCGCGCGCTCGCTGGGCGCGCTGACCATCGGCGTGGTCACCCGGCCCTTCAGCTTCGAGGGCCGGCGCAGGGCGATGCAGGCCGAGGCGGGCATCGAGACCCTCCGCGAGGAGGTCGACACCCTCATCGTGATCCCGAACGACCGGCTGCTGTCGATCTCCGACCGGCAGGTGAGCGTGCTGGACGCCTTCAAGGCGGCCGACCAGGTGCTGCTCTCCGGTGTCCAGGGCATCACCGACCTCATCACCACGCCGGGTCTGATCAACCTCGACTTCGCCGACGTGAAGTCGGTCATGTCCGGCGCCGGCTCGGCGCTCATGGGCATCGGCCACGCGCGCGGCGACGACCGGTCGGTCGCCGCCGCCGAGATGGCCGTCTCCAGCCCGCTGCTGGAGGCCAGCATCGACGGCGCGCACGGCGTGCTGCTGTCGATCGCCGGCGGGTCCGACCTCGGCCTGTTCGAGATCAACGAAGCGGCCCAGCTCGTCTCCAACGCCGCGGCGCCCGACGCCAACATCATCTTCGGTACGGTCATCGACGACGCCCTCGGCGACGAGGTGCGCGTCACCGTGATCGCGGCCGGGTTCGACGAGCCCGCCGCGGAGGCCAAGGCCGCGCCGCCGCAGCCGGCCGTCCGGCAGCAGCCGGCCTCGCGCCCGGCCCCCGCCCCCGCGGCGACCGCGCCGGTCCGTCCGGCGCCGCCCACGGTTAAGGCCGAGCCCCGGCCCGAGCCGAGAGCCGAGCAGCCGCCGCCACCGCCGGTCCGGCCGGTCGTCAGCCCGCCGCCCCCGCCGCCCCCCGTGGTGGAGACGCCGCTCCCGCCGGCGCCGCAGCCGCAGCCGCTCCAGCAGGTCCCCCAGGCCCAGCCCACCGCGCCGGTGCACCTCCCGGCCGAGCCGGTCGAGCCGCCCCGGGTGGAGGAGCCGCCGGCCCCGCCGGTGTCGATCCCGCGCCCGACGCCCGAGCCGTCGCAGCCCACCCCGATCTCCGCGCGGGTCTCCGACCCCGCCCGGAGACGGCCGGTGATCTTCGAGGAGCAGGAAGAGGAGCTCGACGTCCCCGACTTCCTGAAGTGACATTGCTCACGGCCGGGGGGCCGACAGGTCACCCGGCCGTGACCGGGAGAATGGATTCCGCCGGTTTTTCGGTATTCGGACGGCGGAGACGTGACAGAGACAACACGACATGATGAGATCGCGGCCGGTCTGGCCCAGGTCGAGGCGGAGATCGCCGCGGCCTGCCGGGCCGCCGGCCGTGCCCGCGAGGAGCTGACGCTCATCGCGGTGAGCAAGACCTACCCCGCCTCCGACGTGCGGCTGCTGGCCGCGCTGGGGGTGACGGACGTGGGGGAGAACCGCGACCAGGAGGCTTCGGCCAAGGCGCGCGAATGCGCCGAGCTGGGGCTCACCTGGCACTTCGTCGGTCAGTTGCAGACCAACAAGGCCCGTTCCGTGGTCGGCTACGCCGACGTCGTCCACTCGGTGGACCGTCCACGCCTGGTGAGCGCGCTCAGCCAGGAGGCGGTCAGGGTGGACAGGGAGATCACCTGCCTGGTGCAGGTCGCCCTGGACGGTGATCCCGGACGGGGTGGGGCGCGGCCGGCGGACGTGCCGGAGCTGGCGGACGCCCTCGCCGCCGCGCCGGGGGTACGGCTGGGCGGGGTGATGGCGGTGGCGCCGCTGGGGGAGGAGCCGGCCAGGGCCTTCGCGAGGTTGTGGGAGATCGCGCAGGCCGTACGGGGGGCCCACCCCGGGGCCGACGTCATCTCGGCGGGGATGAGCGGTGATATGTCCGACGCCATTGCGAATGGCGCGACACACCTGCGCGTCGGTACGGCGTTGCTCGGTCGCAGGAAGCCCTTAGTCAGGTAATGTCCCTTCAAGTGGACCTTGGCGTCCGCGTATCCAGATAGAGGTCGATCGGTGGTGAGCTCCAAGGGGGTGCGGCTACCGCCCCAGGGAAATCGAAGTAAGGCGGAGGAAGAAGTAGCGATGGCCGGCGCGATGCGCAAGATGGCGGTCTACCTCGGTCTTGTGGAGGACGACCGCTACGAGAGATACGACAGCTATTCCGACGACGAGTACGACGACTTCGACGACTCGCGGAAGGTCGGCGACGAGCGGCCTGGCACGGTCCACGACCGCGAGGACGACACTGAGGCGGGCGTGCCCGCCCCGAGGCCCGCGACGGCTGTCATAGAGCGCCGCACGACCGATCTGGCCCGCATCACGACGCTTCATCCCCGCACCTACAACGAGGCGCGGACAATTGGCGAGCACTTCCGTGACGGCACCCCGGTCATCATGAATCTGACCGAGATGGTTGACAGTGACGCCAAGCGCCTTGTCGATTTCGCGGCAGGTCTTGTCTTTGGCCTACATGGCAGCATTGAACGTGTTACCAACAAGGTGTTCCTGTTGTCCCCTGCCAATGTCGAGGTGACCGCCGAGGACAAGGCCCGAATCGCGGAACGCGGGTTCTTCAACCAGAGCTAGAGTTCCACCATGAACAGTGACCGGCCGGACAGGTCCTCGCGGGACCGGGGTGCGGCGGAACAGAGTGGGGGCGGGGACAGGCCGTGAGGGTCGTTAGCGAGATCTTGGTCGTCGTCCTGGCCCTCTACCTGGTTCTGCTGATCGGTAGAATGATCTTTGAGACGGTGCAGGCGTTCGCACGTCAGTGGCGCCCCACGGGGGTCGTCCTGGTTCTGGCGGAGGCCGTATACACGGTGACCGACCCACCTCTCAAGTTCCTCCGCCGTTTCATTCCACCACTCCGGTTGGGTACGGTGGCCTTTGACCTAAGCTTCACAGTGCTGTTCATTGTGGTCTTGGTCTTGATCCAACTCGTGTCCGCGCTTAGTTGATCGGGTACCGTCCCTCCGGACAGACTCCAAGCGCGCCAAGGAGACCGAAATGCCGCTGACGCCCGCTGATGTGCGGAACAAGCAATTCAGTACGACCCGGCTCAGGCCGGGCTATGACGAGGAAGAGGTGGACGCCTTCCTTGATGAGGTGGAGTCCGAGCTGGACCGCCTCATTCAGGAGAACGAGGAGCTCCGCGCCAAGCTGGCGGAGTGCCTGCGGGGCAAGGTGCCCGGCGGAATGGGAATGGCCATGGCGCCCGCCCCCGTCGCCGAGCCCAAACCCGAGATGATGATGCCGCAGCCGGAGCCGATGCGTGCCCCCGAGCCGGTGCAGCACCAGCAGCCTGTCCCCGTCGGCATGGGGATGCCCCCGGCCGAGGACAACATGGACACCGCGGCCCGCGTGCTCGCGCTGGCCCAGCAGACGGCCGACCAGGCGATCGCCGACGCCCGCCGGGAGGCGGACGAGACGGTGACCCGGGCCCGCCGCGAGGCCGACGACATCCTCGGCAAGGCGCGCCGCCAGGCCGAGCAGGTCATCGGCGACGCCCGTGCCCGCGCCGAGACGCTGGAGCGCGACGCCCAGGAGCGGCACCGCCAGGCCATGGGATCGCTGGTGCAGACCCGCGACGAGCTTGAGCGCAAGGTCGAGGAGCTGCGCAGCTTCGAGCGGGAATACCGCAGCCGTCTGAAGCTGTACCTGGAGAACCAGCTCGCCGAGCTGAACGTGGCTGCCGAGGGCAGCGGCGGATTCCCGATCGTGGGCAGCCCCCCGGCGATGTCCCACACCGTGGCTCCGGGCGGCCAGCCGACCATCCAGGGCGCCGCCAACCCGTTCGGTGGTGAGCCGCCGCAGCATTCAGGCGCCTTCCAGGGCGTTGACGGTCCGCACAACGACCGCCGGTAAGGTGACGGGTCAATTCCCCCCTGACCCGTACCCGGGAGTTCCTCTGTGATCCTTATCAGCGCTGGTTTGGTGGTCACGGCCATCGTCCTGCTCATCGCGGGGTTCGTGCTGGCCAAGCCATTTCTGGTCATGTGGTCGATCGCGGTCAGTGTGCTGTCCGCGGTCTTCCTGGTGATCGGGGCGTTGTTGCGCCGCCACGAGCTGTTCCCCGGCGGCGGGCGCGCCGGGTCGGCTCCGCTCCCGCCCAAGGGACCGGTCCCGGCCGGGCCGATGCCCGCACCGCACCTGGCGCCGGACCCGCATGCCCCCTCGGCCCCCCGGCCGATGGCTCCGCACGGCATGCGGCAGACGGCGGCCGCGCCCCAGCCCCGGCCGAACCCGGTGACCGGGCCGGCCCCCGCCACCAGGCGGGGCCTCCTGGACGCCGAGGCGATCGTCCTGGTGATCCCGGGGCGTAAGCGGTATCACCTCGCCGGCTGCCGGCAGCTCGTCGGCAGGGATCATGAGGAGCTGACGCACGAGGAGGCGCGGGAGGAGGGCTTCACGCCCTGCACCACGTGCCTGCCCGAGTTCACCGGCGGGCCCCAGCCGCAGGACGCCCCCACCGGATCCCAGGAGCCGGCCGCGTCCCGGGCCTCCCAGGAGTCCAGCTCCTCCGGCGGCACCGATGTCCACGAGCCCACCGCCCGTTTCAGCCCGCCGTACCGGCCCGTTCCTCCGGCCGGCCCGCAGGAGGGCGCGACCGCGGTGACCCGGCCCCACCTCCAGGACGCCCCCGCCCCCCAGGAACAGACGCGGCCTCAGGAGCCGGCGGACCCGCCGCTCCGCGCCGCGGCGGCCGCGGCCCGGCCCTCCCCGGCCGCCGAGCCGGAGACCCCCGACGACGACTCCAACGCCACCAGCTGGTTCAGCCGCGACCTGGCCAGGTCCGCCGCCGAGCAGGCGCCCCAGGCCGGCCCCTCGGATTCCGGTGACACACCCGAGCCCGAGCCGGCCTCCGCCGCGGACGAGGCTCCGGTGGCGTCGTCCGCTTCCGCCAAGCCCGTCTCCGCTGAGCCCGCTTCCGCCGCCTCTGAGGGCTCCACCGGAGCCGTCAGGGCCGGGTCCGGCGTCCCCGCCGGGCGTGGGCCCGCCGGGGCCGAGGAGGACGTCGAGCGGCCGGAGACCGGGTCCCCCGAGCCCGCCGAGGACGAGGGTCCGGCCACGGCCGACGGCCCCGCCGAGCGCGGATCCGCCGCGGGCGGGGCTCCGGCGGCGTCGTCCGCTTCCGCCAAGCCTGTCTCCGCCAAGGCTGTCTCCACTGAGCCCGCTTCCGCCGCCTCTGAGGGCTCCGCCGAGGCCGAGGAGGACGTCGAGCGGCCGGAGACCGGGTCCCCCGAGTCTGAGGGCCCCGAGGGCTCCGGCAGCCCCGCCGAGCCCGTCTCCGCCGGACCGGAGGCTCCCCAGGAGCCCTCGCCCGCGGAGCGTACGGCCTCCGATGAGCCGGACGGCACCCCCGAGCCGGTGGAGCCGGCCGACACCGCACCCGGGCGCGCCGGGCGCGCGGTGTCGGCCGACTCCACCTCGGCGGGGCCACGGGCCGCGGAGGAGCCCTCCGGCGAGGACGACGGAGACACCGACACCGCCCCTCACGGGATCCCGGCCGTCAAGGACGGCCCGGTGCCCGGTGCCCCCGGGACCGTCAAGGTCATCGTCGGCACCCGCCGCTTCCACAGCTCCGCCTGCCCCCTCATCAAGGGCACCGACGACAGCGGCATCGAGATCATGTCCCGGGCCGAGGCCGAGGAGGCGGGCCTGACCAGCTGCTCGGTCTGCCGGGACGAGGAGTCCTAGACCGCCGGCCGGTCCGTCGGGACCGGCCATGGGGGCGGTCAGCCGTACGTGCCGCCGGCCACACTGGCGGCGGCACGCACGCACTCCCGGCCGCCCGGCGGAAGGGGCTCGGGAAACCGTCCGCCGGGGCCGGCCATTGGGGTGGTCAGCCGTACGGGCGGCGGCACGCACGTACTCCCGGCCGCCTGGCGGAAGGGCTCCGGGAAACGGTGGATTCAGGGAGGCGGACGCGACCCGGTCCGCCGGCCGGGAGCGCGGGGCCCGGGTGGTGTGAAGGCCGCGGAACCCAGGAGATCCCGGTCCGCTCGCCCGCTGTCCCGGAGGCGGCCGGCGGGCCGCCTCCGGGACAGATCGGTCAGACGGTCCGGCGGAGCTGGAAGGTCAGGCCGAGGTCGGCGTCGTGGTGGGTGGGCAGGTCGCTGTCGGCGCCCTCGGTGAAGGTGACGGCGAGGACCTCGCCGGCCACGGCGCCGCCCTGGTGGCGCAGGGCCTCGGCCAGGTCGGCGTCGGCGGTGGACCACCACACGTCGATCCGGTCGGAGATGGACAGGCCGGTCGACTTGCGGGCCTCCTGGAGCAGGCGGACGACGTCACGGACCAGGCCGGAGCGGCGCAGCTCGTCGGTGATGGTCAGGTCGAGGGCGACCGTCTCGCCGGTGCCGGTGTCGACGGCCCCGGTCTCCACCGCCCAGCCGGTCTTCGGCTGCTCGGTGACGATCACCTCCTCGCCGCTCAGCTCCACCGTGCCCAGCTCGCCGGCCTCCACCGAGACCGCCGAGCCCGAGCGGAGGGCCCGTGCGAGCTCGCCGGGGTCGGCGGCCGCGACGGCGGCGGCGACCAGCTTGGTCTGCGAGCCGAACCGCTTGCCCAGCGCCCTGAAGTTGGGTTTGACGGTGAAGGAGACCAGGTCGGCCTCGATGCCCGACAGGTCCTCCAGCCCCTGCACGTTGAGCTCGTCGGCGATCAGCTCGCGCAGCTCGGGGGAGAGCGCGCCCCAGCCGCGGGCGCCGACCAGGGCGCGGCCGAGCGGCTGGCGGGTCTTGACCCCGCTGGAGGCGCGGGCCGAGCGGCCCAGCTCCACCAGGCGGCGGACCAGCGCCATCTGCTCCGACAGCGCGGGGTCCAGCAGCTCCTCGGTCACCGTGGGCCAGGTGGCCAGGTGGACCGAGGCGGGGCCGCCGGCCTCGCGCAGCACGTCCCAGACGTAGTCGGTGATGAAGGGCACCACCGGCGACATCAGCCGGGTGACGGTCTCCAGGCACTCGTACAGCGTGGCGAACGCCGAGGCCTCGCCGGACCAGAACCGGCGGCGGGAGCGCCGCACGTACCAGTTGGACAGGTCGTCGAGGAACTCCGCCAGCCGCCGCCCGACCCGGGCGGTGTCGAAGTCGTCCAGCGACGAGGTGACCTCGGCCACCGTCCGGTGCAGCTCGGCCAGCGCCCAGCGGTCGATCAGCGGGCGCTCGGCGTACGGGGGGGCCTCGGAGAGCTTGGCGGGCGACCACGACTCGGCGTTGGCGTAGAGCGTGAAGAACGACGCGGTGTTCCAGTAGGTCAGCAGGACCTTCCGGACGATCTCCTCCAGGGCGCCGTGCCCGACCCGGCGGGCCGCCCACGGCGAACCGGAGCAGGCCATGTACCAGCGCAGTGCGTCGGCGCCGTGCTGGTCCATCAGCGGGATGGGCTGCAGCACGTTGCCCAGGTGCTTGCTCATCTTGCGGCCGTCCTCGGCGAGGATCAGGCCGAGGCAGAGCACGTTCTCGTAGGAGGTTCTGCCGAAGACCAGCGTGCCGACCGCCATCAGCGAGTAGAACCAGCCGCGCGTCTGGTCGGTGGCCTCGCAGATGAACTGCGCCGGGTAGGCCTTCTCCAGCATGTCCGCGTTCTGGTACGGCGCGCCCCACTGGGCGAACGGCATCGACCCCGAGTCGTACCAGGCGTCGATCACGTCCGGCACCCGGCGCGCCTCGGCCCCGCAGGTCGGACAGGGCAGCGTGACGTCGTCGACGTAGGGACGGTGCGGGTCGAGCGCGGAGACGTCCTGGCCCGACAGCCGGCTCAGCTCCTCCATCGAGCCGACGCAGGTGATGTGCGACTCGTCGGCGGTGCAGACCCACAGCGGCAGGGGCGTGCCCCAGTAACGCGAGCGGGACAGCGACCAGTCGACGTTGTTGCGCAGCCACTCGCCGAAGCGGCCCCACTTGATCGTCTCGGGGTACCAGTTGGTCTTCTCGTTCTCGGCGAGGAGCTGTTCCTTGACGGCCGTGGTCCGGATGTACCAGGCGGGGAGCGCGTAGTAGAGCAGCGCGGTGTGGCAGCGCCAGCAGTGCGGGTAGCTGTGCTCGAAGTGGCCGCCGCGGTAGAGCAGGCCGCGTGCCCTGAGGTCCTCGGTCAGGCCCTCGTCGGCCTCCTTGAAGAACTGCCCGCCGACCTGGGGGACGCTGTCGAGGAAGCGCCCGTCGGGGCCGACCGGGTTGACGATCGGCAGGCCGTACCGCTTGCAGGTCGTCATGTCGTCGGCGCCGAAGGCCGGGGCCTGGTGGACCAGGCCGGTGCCGTCCTCGGTGGTGACGTAGTAGCCGAGCACCACGTAGTGGGCGCCGGGGATGTCGACCAGCTCGAAGGGGCGGGAGTAGGTGGTGTGCTCCAGCTCCGCGCCCTGGAAGGTGGCCAGCACCTGCGCGCCCTCGCCCAGCGCGGAGGTCAGCAGCTGCTCGGCCACCACCAGCACCTCGTCGGACCCGGCGGGGCGCGCCGCGACGTAGGTCACGTCGGGGTGCACGGCCACCGCGGTGTTGGAGACCAGCGTCCACGGCGTGGTGGTCCAGATCAGCAGCGAGGCGCCGAGCTCGGCCAGCGGGCCCGAGGTGACGGGCATGCGGACGTAGACGGACGGGCTGGAGACGGTCTCGTAGCCGCCCGGCTGGCCCAGCTCGTGGTCGGACAGGCCGGTGCCGCAGCGGGGACAGTAGGGGGTGATCCGGAAGTCGCGGAACAGCAGGTCCTTGTCGAAGATGACCTTGAGCGACCACCAGACGGACTCCACGTAGGCCGGGTCCATCGTGCGGTAGGCCTGGGACAGGTCGATCCAGTAGCCCATCCGCTCGGTCATCTCTTCGAAGGCGTCCACGTGCCGCAGCACCGACTCGCGGCAGCGGGCGTTGAACTCGGCGACGCCGTACGCCTCGATGTCCTTCTTGCCGCTGAGGCCGAGCTCCTTCTCGACGGCGACCTCGACGGGCAGGCCGTGGCAGTCCCAGCCCGCCTTGCGGGGCACGCTGTAGCCCTGCATCGACTTGTAGCGGGGGAAGACGTCCTTGAACACCCGGGCCTCGACGTGGTGCACGCCGGGCATGCCGTTGGCGGTGGGCGGGCCCTCGTAGAAGACCCAGCTGGGGCCGTCGGCGTTCTGCTCGACCGAACGCTCGAAGACCTTTCCGTCCCGCCAGCGGTCGAGCACCTCATGTTCGAGCGCGGGCAGGTCGACCTGCGCGGGAAGAGAGCGGAAATAGGCGGACATGACGGGCGGGACCTCCACGCTGGTGCTGGCAGTGGCGTGGAGGGACGAGACCTCTCGGGCCCCGCGGTACCACCCTCCTTGACCTTCACAGGGGAAGGCCCTCTTCCTTTGGTCCGCTGCCGGGTCTACTGGGCCGTGAAGGCCGTTCTTCCGGCGGCTCCGGGGTGATTTTCCCTCCGGGTCTCGCCCCGGGCTCACACCGTCCCCGGGTCGCTCGTGCGAGGGGCACGGAGGTAGTTGTCCCCATCAACGCCTTGCGAACTCAAACGATAACGCACGGGCCTGCTCGAAGCTTCCCGATATCGGCACTACCGGCGATCGGCGGAGCGCGGGAATCGCGAGGAGGGAGCCGGATGTTACGGGAGTGGTAAACATCACGGCGGGTCGTTTGCCGTTCTGTTATGGGAGACCTAAGCTGCCCGCACCGTTTACCACATTGGATACGGTCCGATCGAGCAAGGAGGCCGACATGGCCGCGACCGTACGCGCAGACGAGAGCGCGGTAGCGCCGTCAGAGGACAGTACCGTCGTCACCTGGTCGGCCAAGGAGCTCGCGGAGGTCCGCGAGCGGCTGGCCACGGAGATCGAGGAGCTGAACCAGGAGATCGCCAAGGCCGAGACCGAGATCGCGTCGAGCGATGTGACGGACGGTGCCGGAGACGACCAGGCGGACGCCGGGGCCCGCACGTATGAACGGGAACGCGAGATCGCCCTTACCCTGAATTCGCGCGACCTGGTCGCGCAGAACGAGCGAGCGATCGCCCGGATCGACGCGGGAACCTACGGAGTGTGCGAATCGTGCCACAAGCCGATCGGCAAGGAGCGCCTTCAGGCGTTCCCGAGGGCGACGCTGTGCGTGGCCTGCAAGCAGCGGGAGGAGCGCCGCTGACGGACGGCAGCGTCGCCGGGGCGGTCGCGGCCGCCCCGGCCGGAGCGCGGCGGATCGCCGTCCTGGCGACGATCGTACCGATCGTCTACCTCCTCGACCTGATCACCAAGACGGTCGTGCTGAGGACCCTTGAGGGCAAGGAGCCGTTCGTCGTCGTCCCCGGGCTGCTCCAGTTCCGGGTGATCTTCAACTCCGGGGCCGCGTTCAGCATCGGCACGGGCATGACGATCGTCTTCACGTTCGTCGCGGCCGGTGTGGTGATCGCCATCCTGCGCACCGCCCGCAACCTGCGCAGCCTGCCGTGGGCCGTCACGCTGGGGCTGATGCTCGGCGGGGCGCTCGGCAACCTGACCGACCGGCTCCTGCGCTGGCCCTCGGGCTTCGGGCGGCCCTCGCCGTTCCAGGGGCACGTCGTCGACTTCATCGAGACCTTCCCCGGCCACTTCCCGGTCTGGAACGTGGCGGATTCGGCGATCGTCTGCGGCGGCATCCTGGCCGTCTTCCTCGCCTGGCGGGGTTACCAGATCGACGGCACACGCGACACGGGGGAGCAGAAGAACGATGGCTGAGCAGCGGAGTCTCCCCGTCCCCGACGGGCTGGAGGGCGAGCGCCTCGACGCCGCCCTGTCCCGGCTGTTCGGGTTCTCCCGAACCCGCGCGGCCGAGCTGATCGTCTCCGGCGACGTGCTGGTGGACGGCTCGCCGGCGGCCAAGTCCGACCGGGTCCACGGGGGCGCGTGGCTGGAGGTCACCCTGCCGCCGCCGCCCACCACGCCGATGCCGGTCGCGGAGCCGGTCCCCGGCATGAAGATCATTTATGAGGACGACGACATCGTGGTCGTCAACAAGCCCATCGGCGTGGCCGCCCACCCGACCACCGGCTGGACCGGGCCGACCGTGATCGGCGGCCTGCTCGGCACCGGGCACCGGGTGGCGACCAGCGGCGCCGCCGAGCGGCAGGGGATCGTGCACCGCCTGGACGCCAACACCACCGGCGCCATGGTCGTGGCCAAGAGCGAGCACGCCTACTCGAACCTGAAGCGGGCCTTCAAGGAGCGCACGGTCGACAAGCGCTACCACGCGCTGGTCCAGGGGCACCCCGACCCGCTGCGCGGCACCGTCGACGCGCCGATCGACCGCCATCCCTCCGGGGACGGCCGCTTCGCGGTCGTGGCCGGGGGCAAGGAGTCGGTCACCCACTACGACACGATCGAGGCGTTCCGGGCGGCGTCACTGCTGGACATCAAGCTGGAGACCGGCCGGACCCACCAGATCCGGGTCCACATGTCGGCGCTGCGTCACCCGTGCGTCGGTGACATGATGTACGGCGCGGACCCCACGCTGGCCGCGCGCCTGGGCGTGACCCGGCAGTGGCTGCACGCGGTCTCGCTGGCCTTCGAGCATCCCGCGACGGGTGAGTGGGTCTCCTTCACCACCGACTACCCGGACGACCTGGCCCACGCGCTGAAGGTCGTCGGCAGCGAGTCGTAACGCCGCCCGCCCTGGTGCTGTCCGCTGTGGTGGTGCCTGCTGTGGTGCTGTCCGCTGTGGTGGTGCCTGCTGTGGTGCTGTCCGCCGTGGTGGCGGCTACTTGTCCTTGCCGTTCTTCTCGGCGGCCTTGCCGCTGACCTTGCCGGGGGCGTCCGTCCCGCCCCCGAAGGCGACCTGCTCGGTCCCCTCCTGGCTCTGGTCCTGGGTGGCGTCGTCTCCGGAGGTGCCGCCGGAGCTCTCGCCCGCGCCGTCGCCGGGCCCCTGCCCCTGCTCCTGGCCGGAGCCGTCGTCGGGGGCGTCCTGGGAGTCCTTGCCGGGCTTCTTGCCGGAGTCCTGCTCGGAGTCCTTGCCCGAGTCGTCCTTGGAGCCCTTGCCGGAGCCCTTGCCGGAGTCCTTGCCGGAGTCGTCCTTGGAGTCCTTCCCGGAGCCGTCCTCGGGCCTGTCCCCCGTCGGCCCGTCCGACGGGGAGGGGCTGCTGTGCCGGGGCTGCTCCGGAGTCGTGGGACGGGCGGAGGGCTGGTGGCGGTCGCCGCCCGTCCTGGCCGGTGAGGGCTTCCTCTCCGTGGGCAGCCTCGCCTGCTCGGTGTTCTTGTCCGGGGTGTCCTTCTCGGCGGGGACGCTCGCGGTGGTGGGCCCCTTCACCGGCTGCGTGGGAGCGGAGTTCAGGGCCACCCAGGCGGCCCCGCCCGAGGTCAGGACGGCCGCGACCGCCGTCGCCGCCAGGGCCGCGACGGCCGGCCGCCGCCGTCGCCTCCCGGCGGCCGCCAGGGGT
>NZ_JBSFPS010000185.1:0-20244 GCF_053588315.1 Streptosporangium sp. NPDC003464
GGGCAGGCGACATGTCAAACAGCTCGGTGGCGACGGTGTTCGCGACGCCACTCAGCTCTGCCGCGGCGCCGCCGCTCAGCGATCGGCCAGCCGGGCCGCGGCCCGGGCCCATGCCTCCTCCTCGGCCCCGGGGCGGTAGGTGACGAGCTGCTCACCCCGCCGCACCAGGGCGCGGATGTCGGAGACCACACCCTGGGCGCGGGCCTGGACCAGCGCGTTGCCCAGGGCGGCGGCCTCCACCGGGCCGGCGATCACCGGCAGGCCGGTCGCGTCGGCGGTCATCTGGCACAGCAGCGCGTTGCGGGCACCGCCGCCGACCACGTGCACGACCTCCACGTCCTGGCCGCTGAGCCGTACGGCGTCGCGGACCGTCCGGCGGTAGGCGAGGGCCAGGCTCTCCAGCACGCACCGCACGGTCTGGGCCCTGCCGTCCGGGGGCCGCTGGCCGGTGCGCTCGCAGAACGCGGCGATCCTGGCGGGCATGTCGCCGGGCGGCAGGAAGGCGGGGTCGTCGGGGTCGATCACCGCCTGGAAGGGCCGGGCCCGCGCGGCGGCCGCGAGCAGTTCGGGCAGGCCGGCGTCGCCCCAGGCGCGCACGCACTCCTGCAGGATCCACAGGCCCATCACGTTGCGCAGATAGCGGATGGTGCCGTCCAGGCCGCCCTCGTTGGTGAAGTTGGCCAGGCGGCTCTCCTCGGTCAGGACGGGCCGGGGGAGTTCGAGCCCGACGAGTGACCAGGTGCCGGAGGAGATGTAGGCGAACCGGTCGGTCACGGCGGGCACCGCCACGACCGCCGAGGCGGTGTCGTGCGAGGCCACCGCGGTGACCGGGGTGGAGCCGGGCAGCCCGGTCTCCGCGGCGACCTCGGCGCGGAGCGTCCCGGCGGCCGACCCCGGCCGCCGCAGCTCCGGCAGGATCCCGGCCGGCAGCCCCAGCCGGTCCGCCAGCCCGCGGGCCCAGCCACCGGTCCGCACGTCGTACAGCCCGGTGGTGGAGGCGTTGGTGGCCTCCGCGCCGACGGAGCCGGTCAGCCAGTGGGTCAGCAGGTCGGGGATCATCAGCAGTGTCTCGGCCCGGCCGAGATCCGGTTCGGCGAGCAGTTGGTAGACCGTGTTGAACGGCAGGAACTGCAGGCCGCTGACCTGGTAGAGCACCTCGGCCCCCACGTCTGCGGCGACCCGCTCCATGATCCCGTTGGTCCGCCCGTCGCGGTAGTGCACCGGGTTGCCGATGAGCCGCCCGGCGCCGTCGAGCAGGCCGTAGTCGACCGCCCAGGAGTCGATGCCGACCGAGTCGACCGGACCGGCCGCACGCAGTCCGTCGAGCACTCCCCGGTACAGGGCGAGGATGTCCCAGTGCAGGGTCCCGCCGGCCCGGACCGGGCGGTTGGCGAAGCGGTGCACCTCGGTGAGACGCACCCGGCCGTCGGCTATCCGCGCGGTCATCACCCGGCCGCTGGAGGCACCCAGGTCCACTGCCGCATATACGCTCATCCGTCACTCATCACTGCTCGTCGGGTGGTCGCCGCCCCGCCCGGCCCGGCCGGTGGACTCGCGGACGACCAGTTCGGGCTGGAACATGATCTGCCGGTGGGCGTGCGCGGCGGGGGCGCCGCACTCCTCCAGCAGCAGCTCGGCGGCGATCTGCCCGAGCTTGTAGGTGGGCAGCCGGCCCGAGGTGGTCCGGTTGAGCACGTTCGAGACCGTGCCGGGGGAGACCTGCGCGAGCTGGGCGACGTCCTTGATGCTGACAGTGCCCAACTGCCCTCCCGGTCCCGGTGTCGTTAAAACGTGTTACTCAGCTCGCGGAGACCTTATCCAAACACGCCGCCCGGCCGGGCGCCACCCTGCGCCCGACATGAGGCGTAACGCATTGGGTACGGGCTGCTCATCCCCCATTGACAGGGCCGGATCGCCGGGTTTAGCGTCCCGT
Organism: Streptosporangium sp. NPDC003464; assembly: GCF_053588315.1. NCBI lineage: Bacteria > Bacillati > Actinomycetota > Actinomycetes > Streptosporangiales > Streptosporangiaceae > Streptosporangium > Streptosporangium sp. NPDC003464. Next base: position 1,934 of record NZ_JBSFPS010000185.1, read on the forward strand.
CCGATCCTCTAAAACGTTTTTAAGTCCAGAGAGTCGGAGAGGGGAACCGGAGTTCATGAGCGACATCAGGGCCACGCTGCGGGCGCAGGCCATCGAGACCCCGTCCTGGGCGTACGGCAACAGCGGCACCCGGTTCAAGGTGTTCGCCCAGCGGGGCGTGCCCCGTGACCCCTACGAGAAGCTGGCCGACGCGGCCCAGGTGCACGCCTTCACCGGGGTCGCGCCGACGGTGGCGCTGCACATCCCCTGGGACCGGGTGGACGACTACGCCGACCTGGCCCGGCACGCGACCGAGCTGGGCGTGCGGATCGGTGCGATCAACTCCAACGTCTTCCAGGACGACGACTACCGGCTGGGCAGCGTCACCAACCCCGACCCGGCGGTGCGGCGCAAGGCGCTGGACCACCTGCTGGCGTGCGTGGACGTCATGGACGCCACCGGCTCCGACACGCTGAAGCTGTGGTTCTCCGACGGCACCAACTACCCCGGCCAGGACGACATCCGCGACCGGCAGGACCGGCTGGCCGAGGCGCTGGCGGCCGTCTACGACCGGCTGGGCGAGGGGCAGCGCTTCCTGCTGGAGTACAAGCTGTTCGAGCCCGCCTTCTACGTGACCGACGTGCCCGACTGGGGCACCGCCTACGCGCACTGCCTGCGGCTGGGCGACAAGGCGCAGGTGGTGGTGGACACCGGGCACCACGCGCCGGGCACCAACATCGAGTTCATCGTGGCGTTCCTGCTCCGGGAGGGCAAGCTCGGCGGGTTCGACTTCAACTCCCGCTTCTACGCCGACGACGACCTGATGGTGGGGGCGGCCGACCCGTTCCAGCTCTTCCGGATCATGTACGAGGTGATCCGCGGCGGCGCCCTCTCCGGCCGGTACGCCGGGCCGGAGCAGGGGGTGGCGTTCATGCTCGACCAGTGCCACAACATCGAGCCGAAGATCCCCGGCCAGATCCGCTCGGTGATGAACATCCAGGAGGCCACGGCCAAGGCGCTGCGGATCGACCGGGACGCGCTGGCCAGGGCCCAGGCCGAGGGCGACGTGCTGGGCGCCAACGCCGTGCTGATGGACGCCTACAGCACCGACGTCCGGCCGCTGCTGGCCGAGCTGCGCCAGGAGATGGGCCTCGACCCCGACCCGATGGCCGCCTACGCCCGCTCCGGCTATTCCGAGAAGATCGTCGCCGAGCGTGTCGGCGGCACCCAGGCGGGCTGGGGCGCCTGACCGCCGCACCCGTCCCGCCGGACGCGTCCCATGCCGGGGCGCGGGACGGCACATCGAGAGATCACTGTTTATCCGTGGGGGATGTTCCATGACTTCGCCGGTTGAGAAGCTGCTGCGGCGCTCGCACGCGCTCGGCGCGGATCCGCGCAACACGAACTTCGCGGGCGGCAACACCTCGGCCAAGGGAGCGGCCGTCGACCCGGTGACCGGGTCCGAGGTGGAGCTGATGTGGGTCAAGGGGTCGGGCGGCGACCTCGGCACGCTGACCGAGGCGGGCCTGGCCGTACTGCGGCTGGACCGGCTGCGGGCGCTGGCCCAGGTGTATCCGGGGGTGGAGCGCGAGGACGAGATGGTCGCCGCGTTCGATTTCTGCGCCTTCGGCAAGGGGGGCGCCGCGCCGTCGATCGACACCGCCATGCACGGCCTGGTCGAGGCCGCCCACGTGGACCACCTGCACCCGGACGCGGGCATCGCGATCGCCACCGCCGCGGACGGCGAGGAGCTGACGGCGCGGATCTTCGGCGACCGGGTGGTCTGGGTGCCGTGGCGCCGCCCCGGCTTCCAGCTCGGCCTGGACATCGCCGCCATCAAGGACGCCCACCCGGAGGCGGTCGGCTGCGTCCTGGGCGGCCACGGCATCACCGCCTGGGGCGCCACCTCCGAGGAGTGCGAGGCCAACTCGCTGTGGATCATCCGGACCGCCGAGGCCCACATCGCCGAGCACGGCGCGGCCGAGCCGTTCGGACCGGTCAGGCCCGGCTACGGCGCGCTGCCGGAGGAGGCCCGGCGCGAGCGGGCCGCCGCCCTGTTCCCGGTGATCCGCGGCCTGGCCTCCACCGACGTCCGGCAGGTCGGCCACTACACCGCCACCGAGGAGGTCCTGGACTTCCTGTCGCGCGAGCGCCACCCCGAGCTGGCCGCGCTCGGCACCTCCTGCCCCGACCACTTCCTGCGGACCAAGGTCGCCCCGCTGGTGCTCGACCTGCCCGCCGACGCGCCGCTGGCCGAGGTCACGGTACGGCTGGGCGAGCTGCACGCCGCCTACCGCGAGAATTACGCGGCCTACTACGACCGGCACGCCACCCCGGACTCGCCCGCCATGCGCGGCGCCGACCCGGCGATCGTCCTGGTCCCCGGCGTCGGCATGTTCAGCTTCGGCAAGGACAAGCAGACCGCCCGGGTGGCGGGGGAGTTCTACGTCAACGCGATCAACGTGATGCGCGGCGCCGAGGCGCTGTCCAGCTACGCCCCGATCGAGGAGTCGGAGAAGTTCCGCATCGAGTACTGGGAGCTGGAGGAGGCCAAGCTCCGCCGGATGCCCGCGCCCAAGCCGCTGGCCACCCGGGTCGCGCTGGTCACCGGGGGCGGGTCGGGCATCGGTGCCGCCACCGCCCGCAGGCTCGCGGCCGAGGGCGCCTGCGTGGTCGTCGCCGACCGCGACCTCGCCGCGGCCGAGAAGGTCGCCGCCGAGCTCGGCGCCCGGGCCTACCGGCCCGAGGACGTCGCGACCGCCGTACAGGCGGACGTCACCGACGAGGAGCAGGTCGTCGCGGCCGTACGGCAGGCGGTGCTGGCCCTCGGCGGCGTCGACCTGATCGTCAACAACGCCGGGCTGTCGCTGTCCCGGTCGCTGCTGGAGACCAGCGTCGCCGACTGGGACCTGCAGCACGACGTGATGGCCCGCGGCTCGTTCCTGGTCTCCCGCGAGACCGCCCGCGTCATGATCGACCAGCGGATGGGCGGGGACGTCGTCTACATCTCCTCCAAGAACTCGATCTTCGCCGGGCCTGACAACGTCGCCTACGGCGCGGCCAAGGCCGACCAGGCCCACCAGGTCCGCCTGCTCGCCGCCGAGCTGGGCCAGTACGGGATCCGGGTCAACGGCGTCAACCCCGACGGTGTGGTCCGCGGGTCCGGGATCTTCGCCTCCGGCTGGGGCGCCAACCGGGCGGCGGTGTACGGGGTGGAGGAGGACAAGCTCGGCGAGTTCTACGCCCAGCGCACCCTGCTCAAGCGCGAGGTGCTGCCCGAGCACATCGCCGCCGCGGTCTTCGCCCTCACCGGCGGAGAGCTGTCGCTCACCACGGGCCTGCACATCCCCGTCGACGCCGGCGTCGCCGCGGCCTTCCTGCGGTAGGCCCCCGCAAGAGGTGGTCCCGCGCCGACCCCTGACCTGTCGTGATCCAAGAATGGGCACGTCCGCACGCCGGACGTGCCCATTTTGACGTCCGGCTGGCAGGAAGTGGTCGACCGCGGGCAACTTGCTGTCTCCGAAATCCCTGGTTCCGGAACCCCGGAACGCGCAGAGTTGTCTTTACGAGGACAGCTGAAAGGACGGAGGAAGGGCCTCGGGAAAAGGTCACATGGATTTCCGTCGGCGGCTCCACCTGGGAAAGGAGGAGGAAAGCGGCCGGACCGCCGGACCCGAGAATCGTGTCGAATTTAAATTGTCGGCGAATTTACGGACATCAGGAATGGAGATGGAATGTTCTATTCGGAGAGCGGACTGAAGGCGTTGGGCGGACCGGCGGGGAGACCGGCGACCGGGCCGGGCGGCGGGGAGACGGCCGGCGCGTGGATCCACGCCCAGCCGCCGGGACCCCGCGTGACCGGTCGCTGGACGCGGACGTACGCCCGCGTCCAGAACCGCTTACACGATCAGAAGGGGATCCCATGACTGAGATGGCGTCGGGCAACGGCGCGGCCACCGCCATGAGCAAAGTCCTTTCGAGTGACGGCACCGCCATCGCCTTCGAACGGGTGGGGCAGGGGCCGGCGCTCATCCTGGTGGGCGGGGCGCTCAGCCACCGGGCGCTGCCGGGGATGGTGGAGCTGACCGGGCTGCTGTCGCGGCACTTCACCGTCGTCAACTACGACCGCCGAGGCCGGGGCGACAGCGGGGACAGGGAGCCGTACGCGGTGGAGCGGGAGATCGAAGATCTCGACGCCATGATCAACATGGTGGGCGGGTCGGCGTCGGTGTGGGGCATCTCCTCCGGGGGAGTCCTCGCCCTCAAGGCGGCGGCGCACGGCCTGGCCATCAACAAGCTGGCGCTGTACGAACCACCGTTCGTGGCCGGTGGCAGTGGCCGCCGGCCACCGGCCGATCACCAGGAGCGGCTGACGCGGCTGGTCGCGGCCGGGCGGCGGAGCGAGGCGGCCGCCTACTTCATGACGAAGGTGGTCGGCGTCCCCTCGGTGCTCGTGGCGGCGATGCGGCTGCTGCCCCGGTGGTCACGGCTCAAGGCGGTGGCCAACACGCTGCCCTACGACGCCGCGGTGATGGGGGACTACTCGTTACCGGTCAGGCAGCTGGGCCTGATCACGGTGCCGACGCTCGTGATGGCCGGGGAGAGGAGCCCGGCGGTGCGGCGACAGGCGGCGCGGGAGCTCACCGAGGCCGTCCCCACCGCGCGGCACCGCCCGCTGGAGGAGCAGAACCACAACGTGTCGATGAAGGCCCTCGCGCCCGTGCTGGTGGAGTACTTCAAAGACTGAGAGGCCTGGAAGGAGAGGGTGAGAAGGGCGAGTGACCTGAGAGGAGAGACTGAAGGGAGAGGCGGCGCGTCCCGTGCCCGGCCTCCGGTCCGCCCCGGAGGCCGTGCGCGGGACGCAGGCATGTGTCCTGCCGGTGCCGGGGATCACGGGTGCCGGACAGGCAGTGGTGCCGGAGCGGCAGCGGCGTCGCGCCTCGCCGCGGCGCCGCGGCGATCAGGCGGGCGGCAGCGCGCTCAGGAGTCCCGGCGGGTGGCAGCGTACTCAGGAGTCCCGGCGGGTGGCAGCGTACTCAAGGTCCCCGGCGGGTCCGCGCGGGACGGGGTCAGGCGCCGAGTCCGGCCAGAAGGGCGGCGAGACGGTGGATGTCGTCGACGGTGATGTCCACGTGCGGGCTGAAGCGCAGCACCGGACGGGTCATGTCGTGCGGCGCCCGCTCCGTTCCGGCGACGGTGCTGACCACCCCGTGGTGGAGCAGTCCGGCACGGGTCCGTCCGACGTCGTGGCCGCGCTCCCGCGGCTCCAGGGACACGATCGCGCCGGGCGCGTCGAGCGGGTCCCGCAGCCGCCAGCCGGGGAGACCGGCGAGCGCCGAGCGGAGCGCGGAGCCGACGGCGTGCAGCCGTTCCCTGATCAGGGCGGGGCCCAGCCCGTGATATTCGCGCAGTGCGGTGGCCAGCCCGGCACGGCCGGCGACGGACGCCTCACGGCTCTCCAGACGGCGTACCGGCCGCTGTTCGCCGGGCCACGCCCCGACGGCGAGCGCGGGGGCTCTGGGGATCAGGCGTGCCTGCCACGGATCCCGCACCCCCAGATAGCCCACACCGCGCGGGCCGCAGAGATATTTCCGGCCCGTGCCGTAGACCGCCGCGCAGCCGGTCGTCGGCAGGTCGATCTGGCCCAGCGCCTGAGCGGTGTCGACCACGACGGGCACCTCGGCCGGCTCGCACACCGCCACGGCCTCCGCCACCGGCTGGACCAGCGCGCGGTGCGCCGCCGCGGCGGTGAGATGCACCATCGCCGGCCGGTCCGCGGCCAGCCGCCGGCGGAGGGCCTCCACATCCAACCGCCCCTGGCCGTCTGCGGCGAGGAGCTCCACGCGCAGCCCGCGGTCGCCGAACGCCGCCAGGTTCGGCCCCCACTCGCTGGGCAGCACCCACACGCGGTCCCCGGTCTCGACGGGCCACGAGGCCAGCAACTGCGCGAGCGCGGCCGACCCGCTCTCCACGAAGGCCAGGTCGTCGCCGTCGAAGCCCAGCAGGGCGCCCAGCAGGTCACGTGCTCCGCGCAGCTCCTCCGTGACCGCGGCCTCCGCGACGTATCCGCCCACTCCGGCCTCAAGGGCGAGGTGGTCGGCGACGCGGTCGCGGACGGCCCGGCTGGTCCGCCCGCACGCGGCGGTGTCCACGTGCAGCCCCTGAGCCGGTCCGCGCGCGGCGGCCCAGCTACGCCCGACCTCCTCGTGCGGCAGCTCCCGGCCCACGGCCGTCCTCACCGGCCGTCCCGGCCGCCGCCGTGACCGGACCCGTTCACCGTGCCCGGGACCGGGGCACGCCGCTCCGCGGGTGAGACCGGGGCACGCCGCTCCGTGGGCGGGGCCGGGCGATCACCCGCCACCGGGCCACCCGGCCTGTGCCCGGTCCGCGGGCGGTCGATCAGTGATCACGATCCCAATGGTAGAGGCGTGCCCCCCGAGATCCACCTGGTCGCCCGGCGATCCCACGGCACGGCCACATGGTCACCGGCGACCGCGGAGGCGTCCGACCACGGAGGCATCGGGTCGCGATACGTAAATTCCCCGATGCGGGAAACGCCCTCGGGGCTCTACCGTCTGGGAGGTCGAGAGCCCCCCAGGCAAGGGTGAGCCCATGCGCGTGCTGAGCGTGTTCGTCTCCGCCGTCCTGCTGACCACGACCTTCACGACCGCCGCCGCGAGCTCCGCCGCGGCCGAGGCGAAACCTCCACCCGGCCCGGTGAACGTCGTCTACCAGCGGGCCGCCTTCACCACGGGCACCGCCGAAGGCGTGACGGCCGGAGACGGCCTGTCCTTCGCCTCCCCGGCCGGGACGACCTCCTACACCGACGCGCTCGGCACCAGGACCTGGGAGTACGCCCGCTGGACCGGCCCGGAACAGCAGGTCGGCTTCGCCGCGACGGAGCTGATCGCCTCCTGGACCGCCGACACCCCGCCCGGTAGCTGGCTGCAGGTCGAGATGCGCGGCCGCCACGCGGCCGGGCTGACCAAGTGGTACGTCATGGGCCGCTGGGCCTACGGCGAGGCCGACATCCGGCGCACCTCGGTGCCGGGCCAGGCCGACGCCGACGGCACCGTGTCCGTCGACACCTTCGTCGCGGCGGCGGGCAGGGCGGTCACCGCCTACCAGCTGCGCGTCACGCTGCACCGCACGCCCGGCTCCGCCGTGACGCCGAAGGTGCGGACGCTGGGGGCGATGGCCTCGGCCGTCCCCGAGCGCAAGACAGTGCCGGTCAGTCCCGGCGGCGGGGCGTGGGGGACCGAGCTGAACGTGCCCCGCCGCTCCCAGAGCATCCACCAGGGCCACTACCCCGAGTGGGACGGCGGCGGTCAGGCGTGGTGCAGCCCGACCTCGACCACGATGGTCCTCGGCTACTGGGGCAGGTGGCCCAGCGCGCAGGACACCTCCTGGGTCGACCCGTCCGACCCCAATCCCGAGGTGGACTACGCCGCCCGATACACCTACGACCACGCCTACCAGGGCGCCGGCAACTGGCCGTTCAACACCGCCTACGCCGGCCGCTACGGCATGGAGGGGTTCATCACCCGGCTGCGTTCGCTGACCGAGCTGGAGCGCCTGATCGCCGCCGGCATCCCGGTGATCACTTCCCAGTCGTTCAAGAAGGGCGAACTGCCCGGCGCGGGATACGGCACCGACGGCCACATCATGGTGGTGGTGGGCTTCACCGCCACCGGCGACGTCATCGCCAACGACCCCGCCTCGCCGAGCAACGACGCGGTGCGCCGGATCTACCCGCGGGCCGACTTCGAGAACATCTGGCTGCGCAGCTCCAGCAGTGGCGGCGTCGTCTACGTCATCCACCCGCCGGGCCACGCCCTGCCCCCCACCGTCCCGGGGCTGCCCGCCAACTGGTAGGACCCCACCCGCCCGCGGTGTGCCGCCCGGCGCGCCGCGGGCGTGACTCCGCCTTCCCCAGGACGTCCGCCTTCCCGAGGCGTCCGCCTGACGGCGGTCGGCTTGATCTCCTGGTCGTACCAGATGTTGAGCGCGTTGTTGCGGATCAGGGGGCCGAGCATGGTCGTCAGCTCCGTCAGCCACGCGCGGTCCTTCCTGCTGTAGCTGATGAAGACGCGGTCGCGTTTCACGGCCACCGGCCGCCCCTTCTTGTCCAGGAGAGTCGCGGGGCGCGCTCCCCTGACGACGTCTTCGTCCACGAGGCAGGAATGGATGTCCTTCCTGCCGGGGAGCAGGAACAGCACGTCGCGCATGGTCCGGTCGAGGACGCGGTGCAGCCCGCGCGCCCCCGCCTGCTCCCTGAGCGCCCGCTGGACGAGCTCCTCCACCGCTCCGTCGGTGACCGTGAGATCGCAGCGGTGCTCGCTCAGCAACGCCTGGTACTGCCGGATCGGCGACTGCGGCGTCGAGTGCAGGATGGAGCGGAGATGATCGGCGCTCAGCGGCTCGAAGGCGCTGATGGTGGTGGACCGGGCGGCGAACTCCGGCATGAGCCCGAAGGCGATCAGGTCCTCCTGACCGGTCTCGGTCAGGATCCTCCCCGGCTCCGCCGGGACCTGCTGCGGTGTCTTCAGCCGCGTCCGCACCAGGCGGTCGGCCACGATGCGGGTGAGCCCTTCGAACGACCCGCCGCCGATGAACAGGATCCCCTCGGTGTTGACGGCCGTGCGGTCGCTGGAGGGGTGCTTGCGGTTGCTCTTCGGGTCGTAGGTGACGTCCGTCCCGCTCAATATGTTGAGCAGCGCCTGCTGGACGCCCTCCCCGGAGACGTCGCGCGTGATGCTGGGGTTGACCGACTTGCCGGCGAGCTTGTCTATTTCGTCGATGTAGATGATGCCGCTCTCGGCGGCCTCCCGGTTGCCGCCGGCCACCTTGAGGAGGTCCTTGAACATGCCCTCGACGTCTTCGCCGACATAGCCGGCCTCCGTGTACGTCGTGGCGTCGACGATCGCGAGGGGGAGGTCGAGAGCCGCGGCCAGCGCCTTTTGATCTCAGAGTAATCCGCGCCCACTGCCCGTGATGCTGTGATTTCTGGTTTTCTGCCGACGGATCATCGGAATCCCGGCGGAGCCGGCCCGCGGTTCACCGGCCGGCCGGACCCGCCTCCCCACGCCCGTGCCGCGCGGGGGGACCGGTCCCGGAGTCCGGTGGGTTCACGCTCCGCCGGAGGCCGTCAGGCGCTCCGGCGTGACCATCCCCTCGATCTCCACCAGGAGGTCGTCCCGGCATATGTCCACGTTCAGATAGGTGACTTCGGCGTCCCCGGAGAAAGCGCCGGAACACATCCGCCGCACGAGAGGTATGTCCGCGTCGCGCTTCACGTAGACCTTCACGGAATCAAGGTCCTGGAGCGTCAGGTCCGCGCCGATTCCATATTTTGCGAGATTCCCCGGGCCGATGAGCACCGAGATGTTGTCGAGCGTCGTGGCGCACTGCCGTTCGATGTCGCCCTTATAGACGGTCTCGCAGCCAAGTATGCTGGCGGTCCCGGAGACGAACAGGTAATCGGACCGGACGGGGCTCCCCGATGACAGGTAGGTGGCCCGGGCGAAGCTGGGCGACTTTATCCCGTATCTCGGCGGATAGCGGTAGGCGGGGGTCTGCCGGGGATTCTCGATATTCGTCACCCGCGCCGAACGGCACGCGATGAAATAGAACGCCACACCGCCGCCGTGACTCCCCACGCAGGTGGCGGCGGGTATGAGCCGCTCCGACATCTGCCGCTGCTCGAACGCGGCCGCGCGGCCTCTGCAGAACTGGGTGTACACGTTGTGGCCGCCGTCGTCCACGTCGTTGATCTCGTTGACCATGTTCCACACGCGGACGACGTTCGGGTAGCCGAGCAGCTCGATGAGCTCGAATGCCGCCAGGTAGGCGGCCTCGGTCGAGGTGACGTAGTCCGCGGTCTCCTCGATCCGCCCGCAGCAGAACAGATACTCCCCGTCGTGCGCGTACGCCAGGCCCTTGTGCCGCCCGCTCGTCACGTCCGCGGTGGTCCGCCACACCTCCGTGAACGCCGGGCTCCCGTCGTCGCGCATCGACAGCGTCAGCGACGGATGGCCGTCCCGGACGACCGGACCACCGGCCCGATCCGAGTATCCGACCGCGCCCAGCACCCGGCCGGCCGGACTCGCCCCGGGGTCCGCGTTCTCGAATCGGCAGCTCAGGCCGGCCAGAGAAGTGGTAATGGTCATCGTCGGTCCTGTCTGCCGGAGACGGTTCGTCCCCAAGCATGAGTGTCCCGATCCTCGCCGATCATCTTCCGTATTGCGGCCGCCACCCCTATTCCGCATTGCGCCGTCCTTGCCTCCGCCTTTTCCGAATTGTGCGGACAATGGCGGCGGGGACGGAGCCCTCACCCCTATTGCCGGAGATCCCTTTTTCGAAGAAGACGGCCTGCCGCGGCCCTGGAATTCTCGGTGGGGCGGGGCAGTGGCCTCCCACCGCCCCGTGAATGTCGTCATATCCGTGGACGGGACCGCCTCTGCTCCATCCGGTCCGTGGCATAACGATTCCCCTCAGGGAGCAGCATCTCCTACCCGGAGGTCGCACCGATGACGCAGCAACTCGTCGAGCGTTATGGCGATGGCGTTTTCAACCACGCCACCGTGACCGAGGACGAGCGCCTGAACGCGCTGTCCCAGGAACTGGATCCGGCGTCGTTCAGGCGGCTGGAATCCCTGCCCTTCCGGTCCGACTGGCGCTGTCTGGAGCTGGGCGCGGGGACCGGTACGGTGGCCCGCCGGCTCGCCGAGCGCTGCCCCCGGGGCACCGTGGTCGCCACCGATCTCGATCTGGGGCTCGTCGAGGACCGGCACGGAGAGCGGGCCAACCTGTCATGGCTCCAGCACGACCTGACGCGTGACGACTTCCCTCCCGGGTCCTTCGACTTCATCCACGCCCGCTACCTGTTCTGCCATCTGCGCAGCCGGGAACTGGACCTCGCCCGGGTCGTCAGCTGGCTGGCCCCCGGCGGCTGGCTGATGCTGGAGGAGCCGGCCGAGTTCCCCATCGAATCCTCACCGCACACGGCCTATCGCGAGACGAGCATGGGTGTCTTCACGGCCCTGGCCGAGCGCATCGGCACCGACTGCCGGTGGCCCCGGGCCCTGCACGACCGTCTGAGCCGGGTGGGGCTGGTGGGGGTCGAGATGGACGTCGCTCACTCGGTCGTCGGCGGGGACCGGCCGATGAGCCGCTTCTGGAAGCTGACCATCGACCAGCTCGCCCCGGCCCTGCAGGCCATCGACGGGATCACCACCGCCATGATCGACGAGACCCGGGCCCGGCTGAGCGATCCGGACTTCCGCGATCTGGGGATGGCCACGATCGCCGTCTGGGGCCGGCGGCCCGGCGTCCCCGCGCAGGGCCACGCCTGAACCACCGGACGCGGAGGCGGCCCGGCGGCCCACCGCGTGAGGAGCGAGTGAGGGCGCCGGTGGCGCCGGAGGGGAGCCCCCTACGCCGCCCTGCCTCGCCGGAAGGGAGCCCCCTACACGGCCCTGCCTCGCCGGAGGAGCCGCCACCCCGCTGCGGCGAGGCCGAGGGCCGCCAGGGCCACGCCTCCATGGATCCAGGACGGGCCCGGCCCGTCGCCGGACGTGCTGGGCGCGGGGGGAGCGGCCGAGGGCGCCGAGGACGCCGGGGGCGTGGCCGTACCGAGAGCGGTCAGGAGACCGGCGGTGAGCGGCGCCCCGCTCTGGGCGCCGTCGTCGGCCCGCAGGGGGGCCACGCCCGGACGGACCATCCGGTTCCCGGCGCACAGCGAGGTGTGCAGGGGCACGCCCGGGTCGATCGCGAACAGGCCGGACTCCCCGGCGGAGGCGAACACCAGATACCGGGATCCGGTGGTGAACCGGTAGCCGCACGCGGCCTCGTCGGCGTTGGTGGCCACCTGGAACTCGGCGTCCGCCCGTCCCTTGTAGACCTGGTCCGCGCGGAAGGTGTAGACGATCGGCGGTGTGGGACCGGAGGGGTCGCCCTTGAGCCGGCGGGCGGCCACCACCGTCCCGGTGAAGACGGCGGCCGACTCCTCCACCTGCCGTTGCGGTTCGAGCGGCGCGCAGGAGCAGGCGCACGCCGTACCGGGAGTGGCCACGACGGCGGCGGTCAGCAGGAGCAGGACGGCGAGAACCCGGTATCTCATGCCCTCCATCACGTATCCCTCCGGACGGTGGTTCGGCGGCGGGCTGAGGCGGTGGCCGGCCCCGGTGTGCGTGGGCAGTGCCGTCCCGGCGAGCGGTGCCGGCCGCGCCGCCCCCCGGAGGGTGTCCGGTCGGCGGTCACGCCCCTTCCATCCAGCCGCAAGCCACGCTCAAGCGGGCGTGAATAGATTCCGTGCCGTGAATCTCCGCATGGCATCGTCCAAGTCCTGGGCCGCACTCGTCATCGGCGTGCTCGCCGTCGTCCTGCGCGTCGACATGTCCAACACCCTGACGGTCAACGGGCAGGTCACCTCCTGTAGCTACACCGACCTCGCCGGGATCGGCCTGGGCGGTCTCGCGGCGCTCGTCGCCCTGGGAGCCGGTTGGGAGGTCGCCACCGGCCTCACCCGTTACCAGCCCGTGGTGCGCAAGGGCGTCACCCTGGCCGTGGTGGCCCTTGCGCTCTTCCTCGGCACGGTCGGCCTGCTCAAGGGCTTCGCCGTCATCATGAGCCCCTGCGGCTGAGCCTCCGGCCGCTCCGCCACGGGCCCTTCTCGCCCCCTGCGGGGCGGTACCAAGGTCATCCGGCGCCCGCCCCGGCGGGGTGGTCCGTGAATACGCGCAGGTCGCGTAGGGCGGCCGGGCTCCGGGCAGCCACCCGCCGCCCGGGGTCGGCCAGCGTACGATGCTTGGGCCGCATCGAAGTGGTCATATCGCCTTGGAGGACAGGTGCCAGCGGTCCAACGGATCAACTCACGCAACGCTCGTTTCCAGCAGTGGGAGTCGCTGCTGACCAACCGCAACAAGCGGACCCGAGCTCGGGAGTTCCTGGTCCAGGGCGTCCGTCCGATCTCGCTCGCGGTGGAGTACGGCTGGCCGATCCACGCGCTCATCTACGACGGGAAGCGGAACCTGTCGAAGTGGGCGGAGGAGCTGCTGCGGACGGTGCGGACCGAGCGGATCTCGATGGCTCCGGACATGCTGGCGGACCTGGGCGAGAAGAACGAGACGCCGCCCGAGGTCATCGCCGTCGTGGGGATGCCCGCCGACGACCTCGGCCGCATCAGGGTCGACGACGACTTCCTGGGCGTCCTGTTCGACCGGCCGACGAGCCCGGGGAACATCGGGAGCATCATCCGCTCGGCGGACGCCTTCGGCGCGCACGGGCTGATCGTGGCCGGCCACGCCGCCGATGTGTACGACTCGAAGTCGGTCCGGGCGAGCACCGGCTCGCTGTTCGCCCTGCCCGCCGTCCGGGTGCCGTCGCCGGGCGAGGTGACCGGCTGGGTGGACGCCCAGCGGGCGCACGGAAGGCCGATGGTGCTGGTCGGCACGGACGAGCACGGTGAGTGCGACGTCTTCGACTTCGACTTCACCCAGCCGACGCTGCTGCTGATCGGCAACGAGACCACCGGGCTCAGCAGCGCGTGGCGTGAGCTGTGCGACCACATGGTCAGCATCCCGATGACCGGGGCCGCGAGCTCGCTGAACGCGGCGAACGCCGCGACCGCGGTCCTCTACGAGGCGGCCCGGCAGCGGATCGCCGCCGGGAGGCGGTCGGCGGTCGGGTCCTGACCATGGAGCCGGTCGGGTCCTGACCATGGAGCCGGAGGAGCACGGCTGCGGAGCCGCGGACGTGCTCGGCGGCGCGGGCGGCGTCCGGATCACCATCGTGGACGCGGGCGGCGTCCGGATCACCGTCGTGGGGTCCGGTGGCGGTGAGTTTCACGCCGCCCGCGCTCCGGTGGACCGCTGAACGCACCGGTCACCCATCCGGACGGGAAATCGCGTAGAAGTGGAGGCCGGGCGTATTCCGCCCGGTTCATCCGCGAGATCGCGGTGATTGTCTCCCGCACGGGCGGCGGGCGTTGACAAGTTGACGATTTGACGATGAGCGCCCGGCGATCGGCCGCGCGCCGGTGGCTTATTCCGCAATCTTGGTGATCGCCCCAGAACCGCTCCCTGTGCCGATGGGCCCCGGCGCCGGCGTGCCGGCCGCGATCCGCGGCGCCCCTCCCGGCCAGGCCCGGAGGCCGCCCGGCACCGGTCTGACCAGCGATGTCCGGGCCCCGTCACGTCCGGCAACGATCGCCGTGACAAGCACGTTATCCCCGAATGCGCCGGACGTGAATGCCTGCGGCCGACGCTCTAGTAGATCCCCTAAGAGTCCTTCGGAGGTTAATATCTCGCCGGGCGACATGGCACTCTTACCGGTCAATATGGCACTATTTTAGTCGATCTGGACCATTCGGGGTCTGGACGGATCGCATTTGACAGGGGAAGTTGACATAGCCATGCCCAGGCTTGACATGATGATTTCAATAGTGTATTGGGCGGGCCGTGTCGGGCTGCTTGCGCCTTCTCGACGCCCTCTGTTTATCGGTGCACAACCGATTGTGGACATTGTCAGAATAATCCCTGGTCGGCTCCAAGGATGCGGCGGAGTCGCGCAGCGCCACGTCATCGGCACTCCCCGTCAACTGTGTGCGCAAGCCAGATCCTAGACTCCCGCCGCCCAGTCCACTTGTCCGGTCCACGGTCATGCCGAAATCTCGCGCTGCGCTCCACCATGGCCATGATTAATAATCTCGATTTGTCCGCAGGCATGTGAAAGCGATCACCGGGAGGCGGTTCGGGCGATTACCCGGAAGCGATTCGGGAGCAAACCTTAACGACAGACCGAGAGAGTTTTATGCTTGAACAGGGGAAAAGCATGTACACCAACTTCTCGCTATCGGAACTGGATGTCCGGATCATTGAAAGCATCGCCGCCGGAGAGCGCACCATACATATCGCGGCCAAACTTTATCTGAGCCGCCAGGGGGTCGAGTATCACGTCAGCAAGATGTTGCAGAACCTCAGAGTGCCCAATCGCCCCGCTCTCGTGGCCAAAGCCTATTCCATGGGAATCCTCGCCGCCGGCACCTGGCCGCCGGAGGTCCGGAAGGAGAACGTCAACTGATCCGGGCCGGGACCGGCCTCAACCCGGGGACGAGATCGAGCAGGCCGCGCTGGAAGGCCTCGGCCATGATCTCGTGGCCCCTGGCGTTGAAATGCAGCGGGTCGATCCCCGGGGGCTCCAGATACAGGGCCGTCCATTCCGGTCCGAAAACATCCGGGCCGTGCAGATAGAACAGATTCTCGTCGCCGTGCTCGCGTAGCCGCTCGACCGCCAGCCGAGTGTGCTCGCGGACCTGCTTCAGAGAGAAGACACCGGGGGTCTCCAGGGGATCATGCCAGGGCGAATGGTGATGCGACATGACGACGAACGGGGTCGTGGGATGCTTCTCCCGCACGCTCCGCACCAACCCGATCAGGTTCGCCTGGTAGGTGAACTCGTTCAGGCTGCGGGTGCCGTAGATGTTGATGCCCACGCAGCAGGTGAGCAGGTCCGCCGGAAGGTCTCGCATGAGCGAGCCGTAGAGGGGCTGCAGATGGCACCCCGCCCCGATGGCCAGCGAGGTCAGATCCAGCCCGAGGGATCTCGCGACCGTGGCGAGCCAGGTGCGGCTCGGCGAGAGCGCCCCCCGTCCCTGGGATTCGGAGGAGCCGTAATGCACCCACCTCGGAGCCGGTTCGACGTCCCGCCGGACCGTGGCGTCCGCGGGCACCTCCATTCCGTGCATGACGAACTGGTTCAGGCAGGGCAGCCAGAGCTCCACCTTTTTGTCCCCGCCGGGCAGGCCCTCGACCAGGAACTCGCCGACCGTCCCGCCGGTCTCCAGCCGGACGCTGGCCGCCAGATCGCCGTCCACCACGACGTCCACGTGGCCGACGACGGGCGGCCCGTCCATCTCGGGGGCCGGCCGGGCGGAATATCGGCAGCGCACCCACGTGGCGTCGGTCACGAACGTCACCCGGACGCCCGAGGGCATCGCGGCCCGGCCCATGCCGCCCTCCGGGAAGAAAAGCGCGCGGTCCGCGAAGGGGATCCGCCAGGGCGCTGTGCCGCCGTCGACTTCCTGGAGGGAGACCGCGCCGCGATAGGTCAGCGACGGATCCGTCGCCGACAGCCGACGTGCTGGTGTGTGCATACCCTGATCCACCTTGCCGAAATAGGACGAGGCTTCGGAGCCCAAATAACATTGAGGCACGATCATGCTAACAGTCCGCCCAGAAACCGATCGGAAGAAAAGCTAGAAATTTCCCCATAAAAAAATGGCTAGGCTGTTCTCACCTTTTCGTGTCGCCTGAAGCGCTTACCGGTAGGGGACCATGGGAGACAGCACGACTGTGGGCAAGTCCAATCCGTCCGACCATCCGATGGTGGTGGCGATATGCGCCTTCCGCGTCGAGAACGTACGCAAGAACCTGCGCCATAACCTCGCGCAGTTGTCCGGGGACGAATACTTCGTGCTGCTCGACAAGCCTACGAGCGCCGAGGCCGAACAGGTGGCCGACGAAGTGCGCGCCGCGGGCGGGACCATGCACATCCTCGGCGCCACCGGCGGGATATCGGCCTCACGGAACAGGGTGTTCGCCCGGTGGCCGGGGCACCACGTGCTGTTCGTCGACGACGACGTCCGGCTCGACGCCGCGGCCGTCACCGCGATCCGCGAGTCCCTGCGGGGCGGCGCGCACATGGCCGGGGTCCGGCTGCGGCGGCCGGCCTGGCCCCTGCCCTGGTACCTCACCTCAGGTCAGTTCCACCTCGTCGGCTGGCACCGCGACAGGGGCGAGATCAAGATCTGGGGGGCCTGCATGGCCGTCGACACCGCCTTCGCCCACGCCCACGGGCTCCGCTTCGACCTGGCGCTGAGCCGTACCGGCGGCAACCTCCAGTCCGGGGAGGACACCACCTTCATCAGCCTGATGAGGGAGGCCGGCGGGCGGGAACGCCTGCTGCCGGACTGCTCCGTGGTGCACGACGTGGATCAGAACCGCCTGCGGCTGAGCTACCTCCTGCGGCGGGCGTACTGGCAGGGCCGGACCGAGGCCGGCCGCAACCAGGTGCGCGCGGGGTTCCGCAAGGAGTGGGACCGGCACCGCACCGCGCCGGAGTCGCCCTTCGTCTGGCCGCTGGCCTGCCTTTACGGCGCGGTCACCGCAGCCGGCATCGCCCACGAGCTCCTGCTGCGGCTCCGCAGGCGTCCCGCGCGGGTGTACTCCCAGCAGCAGGGCCGCCCCCGCCGGTGGGCCTGATCACGGCTTCCCGGTCGCGTCCGGCCGCAGTCGGAGCCGGTGGCCCCGGCCCCCGCCGCCGGGCGTTCCTCGACCCGCAGCCTCCTGCCGGAGCCCGCCGGGCGCTCCCCGACCCGCACCCTCCTGCCGGAGCCCGCCGGGACCGTCAGCGCCCGCCGGGACCGGCGTTCAGCGCGGCCAGGGACGCGATGGTCCTGACCTGCTCTCCCTCGGCCGGCGGCGCCGTCCTGACCGCGCGGAACGCGCGGTAGTGCCTGACGAGGTCCGGATGCACGCCGGGCGGGCAGCGGTAGCCGGTGTCGGCGAGGACGAAGGCCACGGGGCAGCCCAGGCTGAGCGCGGGCACCACGTCGTGGTCGACCCGGTTCCCCACGACCAGCAGGTCGGCGGGGGCCGTGCCGAGATGCTCCAGCGCCAGCCCGAGCAGGGCGGGATCAGGCTTGGAGACCCCCACCAGCGAGTCGAGGAACATGGCGTCGCACGCCTCGGTCACCCCCCAGTCCGCCAGGACGTCGGCGCATTCGGGCGGCTGGTTGGCCACGATGACCGTGGGGATCTCCCGGGCCATCGCCGCCACCGCCGCCACCGTGCCGGGGATCTCCTGGGCCAGCTCGCTCCAGGCGCTCCGGACCTGCGCCCAGCTCCGCGCCGCCGCGTCCGAATCGAGCAGTGTCCCGTCGTCGGAGCGCAGATAGAACCGTTCGGCGTGCTCGATGAAGGCTCCGAGCGTCATCGCCGGGTCGTCGGCGCGGAGCCGGTCGAAGGTGCCCTGAAGCCAGGCCAGTTCGAAAGGCTCGTCATAGTAAATGACTCCGCCGACGTCCAGCGCTGCGGCGCTGTATCGGGTCATGGCAACTCACTCCAGTATCGTCCGGGACATCTCGACGAGTCTCGCACGGCGATTATTGGGTAATCGACCCCATGGCCACTAATCGTGGAGTTCGCGGGTAAATACTAGTTGATTCCCTATTATCCGGCGCCGGGCCGCGATCGGCCCGCGATCCTCTCGTATCCTCTCGTGGAGAGCCTTTCTCCAGGGAGGGAGCAGTGGGCGTGACGGAGTTGAGAAGC
>NZ_JBSFPS010000186.1:0-20197 GCF_053588315.1 Streptosporangium sp. NPDC003464
GCAAAACACTCGCCTACACGACCGAGCGGGTGACGGACCTGATGATCTGCTTCCATCTCTGGAACGGAACCGACCCGGGAACCCGGTCGAGTTGGTCGCCGGCCCACAACGAGCCCATTCTCTTGGCCGTCCGCTGTGGAAGGGGACCGTTCAAGGACACGTTCACCTTCACACCGCAAGGAAGCATGCGCCGTCCCGGCACCGCATAGCCCCGCACGATCCATCGGCGACCAACTACATACCGTGACATCTTCCGCCCCCCTTCAGCGGAATACACGACCGTGAATTACGCGAGGTCGCCAGAGTGGCATCCCATCCTCTCCGAGGAGGCCACGCCGAATGGAACTCATACAAGAGGGGCATGCCCGCTCCCGGCACAGCCGCTGGCGGGCCTGGGGCTAGCTGGGCCGCCTGCGCCTGAGCTCGCCGGTGCTCTGAATCGGTGTCGCGGCCGCGGCGGGCGCATGCCCCGCGCGAACCGGCGCCGCCGGTGAGACGGCTGCGGCCAATCCGCCGAATCAGCCAGGATCGCGCCATCGCCTTCACACCCCGGACCGGGAGCGCTGCTTCCCCCACGCGGATGAGGTTCGTGCTACGCGGAGGTGCACACCCATCCCCGCCCGCGCATG
This sequence comes from Streptosporangium sp. NPDC003464, assembly GCF_053588315.1. Taxonomy (NCBI): domain Bacteria; kingdom Bacillati; phylum Actinomycetota; class Actinomycetes; order Streptosporangiales; family Streptosporangiaceae; genus Streptosporangium; species Streptosporangium sp. NPDC003464. Next base: position 630 of record NZ_JBSFPS010000186.1, read on the forward strand.
ATCGGCCCGGTGCCAGGCGCAGCCCTCTACCGTGTCCCCCGGGGAGAGGCTGTGCGAACGCCCAGCTCAAGAGCTGGCGCATCCTGCGAAAGCTACGCAGCAGCCCCAGCAAGGCCGGCCACCTGTGCAAGGCCATCGCCGTCCTCCAAAATCACCGCGCCGCACAGGCCGCACGAGGATGAAAAAGGGTCAGTGTTGCAACTTGGCGAAGGGGCCTGCGTCGTATACGCGTCGCCGCGGGTGCTCGGGCAGTCACCTCCATAGCATTTCAGATGGTGACGCGTGTAATCGCTCGATAGCCAGGGCTCTGTAAAGCCGTCGGCTCAGCCTGCCCAGGCCCGAACCCCGAACCCGTCATCCAGGCCGAATCTCCCAGGCAGGCCGTACCTCAGCGCTGATCGTGGGCCAGTCGTGGGCCAAGTACATCTCTCGGGGGAGGGTAATCGACGTATGCCCAGGTTGGGAGGCTTATCCTGTGAAAGGTGCAACCCTCTCCGGAGCCGGGAGCGCAAGTTCGAATCTTGCAGGGGGCACACGATCTTGACCAGCAGTTTTGGCTGCTGACCAGGGTGAACATTGTAGATACGGGCGGGCCTCCAGTCTCACGGAGTCCCGCCCGTTCTCGTTGACGCTCGCAGGTTGTGGGCCAGTTGTGGACCATGATCGAGCCGGTCCCCAGCCAGTGGTGCTTCCTCAGCTGCGTCGATCCTGGCGCGCGTCAGTAGATCCCCATCGCCCTGGTGGTGAACGCTCGTAGGCGGCCACGATCAGCACGAGAGCGCGTGTGATGCGCTGGATGGTGATGGACTCGTGACATACGGCATAGATCCCGGCGATCTAGACTTGCTTTGCTCCAAGAAGCGACACCTCGTTCGGACCTCGCTATCCACGTAGGAGTCTCGCATGCAAATCCGCCGCACTCGCCTCGCCCGCAGCGTCGCCTCGCTGGCCGCCGCGCTGACCCTCGCTGGCGCGCTCGCCGCCCCCGCCTCAGCGTCCGCCAACCGCTCCGCTCTGACGTACTTCACGGTCAGGAGCGGCAACGGGTGCGTGCAGGCGTCGTTCGATTACACCTATACCTATATCAACACCTACAACGGCCGGAAGGCCTACAAGGTGTATCTGAGTGGGCAGCTGACCGGTTATAACAACGACTGCTACTACGGCGACTACGGCGGCGCGCTCCAGTTCAAGGGGTACAGGTACTCCGGAGGTACGTGGACCAACCACTCCGCGACCACCTTCGTAAGCTATGAGCCCGGCGACGCCACGATCGGGGTCACCACGGACGATCTTCCGGTCGGCCTGTACTCCGACCTGCACTTTCGAGCCTGCAACAAGGGTCCGACGGGTTACGTCGGCACCTGTGGGGCCTGGACGGGCTCGTGACCCCGGACGACCGCCCCCAGGCCAAGCTCCGCGGCCCTGGCGAACGCGCGAACGCCCAGCTCAAAGCTGGCGCATCCTGCGCAAACTCCGCTGCTGCCCCAACAAGGCCGGTCGCCTGGGCAAGGCCATCGCCGTCCTTCAGAACCACCACATAGCTCAGGCCGCGAGGATGTATAGGAACGGGCAGGCCTCCAGTCTCGAGGGAGTCCTGCCCGTTCTTGTTGGCGCTTAGATCCAGCTCGCGTCGTCACCGCTTTGTCCGCCGTAAGGGCGCAGGGCCTTCCTGAATGGGGAAGCAATCGACAGCATGCCCCGATCAACTTTTTTCTGCTCTGCCGGACATGTGAAGGGTGATCAGCTCGCCTCGTGAAGGTTCCCTCTGTGCCAAGCTCAAGTGAGACAAACAGGGACTAAGTTCCTTAACTGATATGAGCAGGGCGAGAACGGGTATCGAGCACAGTGACCATGACCAGCCACGACCTTCAACGCGGTGACGGCCCTCGGGGTGACCGGCCCAGACGGCGGTACTTCTCGGCCGAGTACAAGCTGCGGATCGTCGCGGAGTACGAGGCCGCGCCGGACGGTGAGAAGGGCAGGGTCCTGCAGCGCGAAGGTCTCTACAGCACGAGCATCGACCTGTGGCGTCGCCAGCGCGACAACGGCGAGTTGACCGCCGCCGGTCCGGCGAGCTCCGCGCGGGCGCGTAAGACGCCCGAGCAACTGGAGCTGGAGCGGCTGCGTAAGGAGAGGGGTGCGACTCTCCCTCAGTGAGTGCCTGAGCTGGGCTTTTGTAGACATGACTGTTTGATCCGGGAACTAACTGCCTTTTACTGTGAGTGCAGACCCGTGAGGCGGTAGTGACGATGAGCTCGTTGCTCGAGGAACTGGTACGGCGCGAAGCCGCGGCCCGCCGGCGGATCGAGGAGATCCGCGAGCAGATCGCCGCGCTCACCTCACAGATGCGGGACGAGCAGGACCGCTTGTCACGGCTGACGATCACACGGGAGACCGTCGAGGAAATCGTGGGCGAAGCGGCCCAGCTGCTCGATGAGCCCAATGGACAGGCAAAGGCCGCCGACGCGGCCGGCACCGGCCCGCCGGCACAGCCGCCGGTGCTGGGTGTGGTGACGGTGCCGCACTGGCGACCCGGCATGAAGGCGGCGGTGCTGCCGCGCGCGTACCGGGACGCGGCGGAGATCATGGCCGATGCCGGGCGGGCGATACGGGCCGGGCAGATCGCGGTGGCGATGGGAATGCCGGATGAGGCCGCCAAGCGGGAAGGGCTGCGCTCCAAGCTGAAGCGGCTGGTGGAACGCGGCTGGGCGAAGGAACAAGGGCCGGGACTGTTCACGGTGACCGATCCGGTGGCCCGCGAGATGGCCGGGCAGGATGGCGCGGCGTCACGGGACGCAATCGCGTCGTCACCAGTCGGGTGATTGTGGCGGGGCTCTCCCGCCGTCAGGTTCGAAGGTGCCACCCAACCGACCCCGACGAAGGAAGAGCCCTGTGCGGGCACCGTACGACACCGAGGCCACCGCTGACGTCTTTGCGAAGGCGAAGAACACATTCAACTGGCTCATCGGACACCTCACCGACGCGCAGACCGGGACGCTGCCCCATAACCGGCTGGAGGAGACCATCACCGAGCAGGGCCGGGAGCTGCAGCGCCTGCTGCTGCAGGCCCACCTTGACCTGCGCGCGCTGCGCGAGCGGGAGCAGGTACGCCACGCCCGCCACCCAGACGGTGGCGCCGCGGGGGTGATCGGCGCGGACGGGGTGCCGCGGCGGCGGGTGGAGCTCGGGCACCACCGCCTGCTCGCCACGGTGACCGGGACGGTGACGGTCACCCGGTGCGCGTGGCGGGCCCCGGGGGTGCGCAACGTGTATCCGGCGGACGCGGTGTTGTCGCTGCCGGCGGTGCGGCACTCGGCCGGGCTGGCCAAACTCGCGGTCATCGAGACGGTGCGCGGCTCGTTCGATACCGCCCCTGGCGGCGATCAGCGCGCGCTGCGGTCAGGTGATCGGCAAACGGCAGATCGAGCAGTTGGTCGCCCAGGCCGCGGCCGATGTCGACGCCTTCTACGCCGCGCGAGCCGTGCTGCCGTGCACGGCGTCCACGGTGCTGGCGATCAGCGTGGACGGCAAGGGCATCGCGATGCGCCCCGAAGCGTCCCGACGGCCACCCGGGTAAGCACTCTTTTGAGATGGAGCAGCCAGCCGACCTTGCCCGCCAGCCCAGGCAAGACCTCCTCGACAAGATGAACGAGCTGCTGGCCGCCCACGAGAGCCCGCTACATCTGCCGTAGCTCCGCTTCAATCAACTTCGCCCAGTCCACCACCGCCTGATCGTTCCGCCCCGCCTGGCCGTGGCGGGGCAGAGTGCTCAGAATGTGATCAGATGGAACAGGGCTGGCCTCCCAGCACGTTTTACGCGAAGTTCAGCCCGCCCACGTGATCGCGTAGACGTGCACGGTCTTGGACACGTCGTCGACCAGATAGGCCAGCAGGCCGACCCCGCCGAACACCACCTCGCGATAGCGGGCGTCCTCAGGGTCGGGCATGCCGCGGTGGTGCGGGTCGGCGCCGATGACGAGCAGCTCCTCGACCAGGGCACCGAACGCCTCGGCGGGAAGGCCCGGAACCTGGGCGCTGGCGGCGGCGTGGAAGTTGACCTGGTAGTTCACGCCTCGCGGCCCGCGCCGGCGACAAGCTGCGACCAGCCGGGAATGACACGGTCGGCGGGCACGCCGGGCACACCTGCGGCCACATCGGCGCGGGCCTGCTCGTAGCCGGGCGCACTGTAGGTGATCGACCGCAGATGCCACCGGGTCAACGTCTCGGCCAGGTGCTTCCACCGCCAGGTCTCGTGCGCTGCGGCGACCATCGCTTCTCGATACTCGGCCAGGAAACGACCGTGGTAACGCTGGGGCAGCTGGGCAAGGATTTCATCGGGGTCGTGTTCGATCGTGTGTGACTCGACAGGCTGAGCACTCACGGCCTGGCCCCTTCCTCTGTCCACGGTAGTTAGGGCTTCAGGGTAACCGGCGCCAGGCGAATCCATCAGCCTGCCCCGTGTCGGCCGGTTTCGGTGTGAACCCCTCGCCTCGCGCTGGCGTCCAACCCCGTGAGGCCCTGGCGTGCGGCCAACGGGCCTCGCCTCTCCACCGAGGCGCTACCGCCCCACCCGGCAGGGGCTGTAGCCGAACTCATCGCGGCGGGGACTGCCGTAATGGCCCGCCTCCCCGAGCTGTGCGGCCAGGAAGTCGACGGCCTCGGTCGGCACGTCGTCCAGGGGATCGGCCAGGAACCTGCCGATATAGCGCACGATGGCGAGCTGGACGCCATATCCGAGACGGTTGTGCTCCCCGCGCTGCTCGGCCACCAGTGCGCGGTCACGGTCGTCCAGGAAGAAGAACCGCTCAAGGTCCGCCTGCGGCACCGTATCGCCGTAGCAGCCGTATGCCGCCGCTTCTTGATCACTGAGGAACTCCACCGGCATGACTGGAACCGTAGAAGTGAACCACCACAAGACAAGCAGTAAGCGATCAGGCCGTTACACACCGTTCATGAACTCGTGTTGACGACCCACGATCCGATCTTGTCCGTTACTGAGCGGTTTACAACACCCCCGCCGGCGCCTCTCGCAGTCGTGGCCCAGAAATCGGCGACTGCAGGTGTATGGACGTCATATCGCCGCGCCGCTTGACCCTGACGCAGGGTCAAGCTTCCAGCATGGCGGCATGACCACGGAAACCAGTGCGATCGAGGTCGCCGGCCTGTACGACGAGCACAACAATGATGGAGAGCAGACGGAGAGGGGCGACAGGACGATGCGGCACTTCACCATCCACCACGACGGCGTCACGATCCCGGTGTCTCATGAGGGCCAGGGACGACCGCTGGTCCTGTGCCCTGGCCTGAACTCGACCCAGGCCGACCTGCGCGAGCTGACCGAACTGCTGAGACGCGACCACAACGTGGTGACCTTCGACCTGCGGGGCCATGGCCTCGCCTCGGCCGCCGACCGGTACTCCTTCGAGGCGTTCCTCGGCGATCTCGACGCGGTGATGGCAGAGCTGGGAAACCGCGACCTGCCCGCGGCGCCTGTGCTGGTGGGCTACTCGCTGGGCGCTGACCTGGCCGTGCACTATGCCTCCGAGCATCCTGACACCGTCGCCGGGCTTGTTCTCATCGACGGGGCGAACCCGGTCCCCGAACCGTTCATCACCGAGGCCGTACTGCCGGAGTTCCGCGCCATGTGGGAGGACATGGCGACGCAGCAGGAGGCCAAGCGGGGCACCGCGCGTCAGGTGCTGCTCACCGCCCAGGAGATTCTCGGCCTGAACCTCGAGATCGATGTGATCCGGTCCGGGATCCTCGACCGGTACAGGAAGATCGATCGGCCCATCACCATGATCATGTCGACCTCGATGGCCGGCGACAGCGGCGAAGGACACGCGCCGCGGTTCAACCAGAACTGGCGTGCAGGCGTTGAGCGGCTTGTCCGCGAGCACCAGCACATCACCACCACCTGGCTCGACGCCGACCACCAGATGGTCTTCACCCATGCCCCGGAAGTCGCCCGGATCATCCGCGATACAGAGGCGACCTCTTGAGCGGCTCCTGGAGACTGCTCTGATGCTGACCATCGGCGAGCTGGCGTCGTACGCCGGAGTGACGGTCCGCGCGGTGCGGCACTACCACGCCAAGGGGTTGCTGCCGGAGCCTGAGCGGGACCATTCGGGCTACCGCAGATACGACGCCGGCGCCGTGGTCGAGCTGATCAAAGTCCGGACCCTCGCCGAGGCCGGGGTCCCGCTGGCGCGGGTGCGAGATCTGCTGCGGGCCGGCGAGGAGGAGTTCGCCGCGGCGATCGCAGACATCGACAGGAGGCTGCGGGCGGAGATCCGCGAGCGGCAGCGGCATCGCGAGCGGATCGCCCGCCTCGCCGCCGGGGAACACCTGGTGCTGCCCCCGGAGGTGGTCCAGTACCTCGACCGGCTGCGGGCGCTCGGGGTCGACGAGCGGATCGTCCAGGCCGAGCGCGACGGCTGGATCCCACTGGCCGCGCACTCACCCGAGCGGGTCCCGGAATGGATGGCACGCAAGCGGGAGCAGATCGACGACCCGCAGCTCGTCGACTTCTACCTCACCCTGAGCCAGGCTCTCGACCGAGCCGACGACGACCCGCGGCTGGTCGAGCTGGCAGACAAGCTGGCCGCCTACATCACGCAGATGGCCGACGAGCGGGGAGAGGACTATGTCGACGACACCGATATCGAGCTACCGCTCGTCCAGCTGATGGACACGCTGGCGTTCGCCACTGTGCCGCCGGCGCGTCGGCTGATCGAACTGCTGAAGCAGCGAGGCTGGACGGGCTGGACCAAGCTCGAGCGCGTGGCCCCCACACCGGGTGCGACTCCCCAGTAGCGCCAGTACGCAAACGCCGGACTTCGCCGTATCGGCCGGGCGAGCGCACCAGCGACTGGCCGAAGGCGGAAACCTCGCCGCGGTCGAGCGGGCGGGCAGAAACGCGCGCAACTGAGCCCACAACGCATCCATCAGATCCGCGCCACGATCAAGATCGTCCCGCGTCCTAAGACATTGGCCCAACCGGAGCCCAACGAAGAGCCAACAGGCCGAGCCTACGGTGCATACGTCAGGAATCCGGGAGTTACACCCTGTAGCGGAAATGCGCTCGCAGAGTTGCGGAGGATCATGTGAAGACTCGTCCACGTTGGCTAGCGGTACTCGCAGCTACGGTTGTGGGGGCTTCGTCAGTAGTGACGTCGGCCGCTCCGGCGTCAGCCGACCCGATCAACTGCCAGAGCTGGCCTTGGCCGAACCCCAACGTCATAGGCACCCAGAGGGGGATTGCGGCGCTCGAGCCCCCTGGCGGCGGCGTATACGTGACGCTTCGCACTGGAGACCTCAATGGCAAGACGGCTGGATGGGCCGAGCTCGGGGGTCCCGTCCGCGGCTCCGACAAGGTGTGGATGGACGTCTCAAGCACCGGCGGAGATGGATGGATCCAGTGTGGGCCATTCGTCGCGACCAGCACCTGGCGCTCGAAGGCCCACTACGTCGATTACAACAACGACAACCTCGTCTTCCGTGCGTGCGGAAAGACCGGAAACTACGCATCGAAGTGCACGCCATGGTGGTGATGTCTCATCACTTGCCGCCGATCCAGTGGCCCCGTCACTCAACCTCGGGCGGGTAACTGATCCAGCTTCTGATCGGTGAGCCGGCGGGGAAGTCCGTCTTGGGCTCCGTTCGGGCGTTGCACCAGCGCACGTAGGCACCGATCGCCGCGTTCTGCTCGTCATGACTGCGGCGATCGGTGCCGTTCAGCGCGTAGTAGCGCAGCACGGCGAACTCCGATTTTGTCGGGTAGCCGGAGCGCGTTACCTCGCCCCGGCCTCCTTGGAACCGGCCGTGTACGCCTTTCCAGGCGACTGGCTCAAGCAAGAGCTGTCTTCAAGATGGGATATGGATTGCCGGCTCGGGGAACCTCATAATCGGCTGAGTGGATTTCGGGGTGCTCGGGGCGGTAACGGTCGACGGCGCGACAATTCCGGCCGGCAAGCAGCTGTCCTTACTGGCGGCGCTGGTGTGCCACGCCAACCGGCCGGTGTCCGGCGACGCCTTGGCGCAGGCGGCATGGCCATCCGCGGCGCCGTCGCCGAGCACGTTCCGCTGGCAGCTGCATCGGTTACGCGCCACGGTCGGAGACAGACTGATGCGCCGCGGCGACGGCTACACGCTGATCGTTGCCGATGACGAGCTGGACGCGCTCCAGTTCACGCGATTGATCCAGCGCGCCGCCGCCGAACCGGCCGAGCGCGCCTTGCCCTTGCTGGATCAGGCATTGGCCCTGTGGCGAGGCACGCCGTACAGCGGGCTGCGCGATCTGGAGGAGATCAAAGTCGAGGCCGCCGCACTGCAGGAGGCACGGCTGGGGGCGATCGAGGCACGTGCGAAGGCTCTGATGCTGTTGGGGCGCTTCGCCGAATGCGCCAGTGACATGGCCACCGCGGTGGCCGAACAACCGCTGCGTGAATCGTTCATCGAGCTGTGGTTGCGTGCCCTGGCCGCGGCCGGTCGCCCCGCTGAAGCACTCCGGCTGTTCGGGCAGACCCGCGCCACGCTGGTGGAGGAACTCGGCGTCGAGCCGAGCGGCCCGCTGCGCCGCCTCCATGAGGAACTGCTCCGCCACGATCCGGCCCCCCACCTGCTGCCGCCCGACGTGCACGCCTTCACCGGCCGTACCAAGGAACTGGCCGTGCTGGATCAGCTCCTGCACGGCCCGGCGAACGTGGCCGTCATCAGCGGAGTCGGCGGCGTCGGCAAATCCGGACTCGCACTGCACTGGGCCCATCGTTCCAGCGACCATTTCCCCGACGGGCAACTCTATGCCGACCTCGGCCGGCACCCCGCAGCCGACGTATTGCCCCGCTTTCTGGCCGCGCTCGGCGTCATCCTCATCCCTGAAGACCACACCGCCCGCATCGCGCTGTACCGCCGGCTCCTGGCGGAGCGGCGGATGCTCATCATCGTCGACAACGCGCCCGGGTCCGTGCACGTGGAGCCGCTACTCCCAGGAGCATCAGGCTGCGTGACGGTGGTCACCGGGCGTAGCAGATTCGAGAAGCTGGTCGCCGACGGCGGGGCGTTGCTGGTCCGGCTTGATGTGCTGCCTCCCGCCGAGGCCGCGCTGCTGGTGAGCCGGATCGCCCGCATCGAGCCGGGCCATGCGGCCCCGCTGGTCGAGCTGTGCGCCAGGCTGCCGCTCGCCCTTCGCGTGGCCGGCGCCCGGCTGGTGACCCGGCCCGGCTGGACCCCGGAGATTTTGGCCGCGAGACTCACCGAGGAACGGCGGCTGGATGAGCTGCGCGTGGGTGAACTGGACGTGCGCGCCAGCCTGGAGGCCGGCTATCAGGACCTGCCCGACGCTGAGCGGGTCCTGTTCGAGCGGCTTGGTCTGGTGCCGGCGCCCACCTTCACCGCCTGGATGGCCGCCGCCCTGCTGAGGGTGCCTGTCAGCACAGGAGGGGACCTGCTGGAACGGTTGGCCGAACGCCAGCTGCTCCAACCTGAGGGCCTCGACATCGCCGGACAGGAGCGATATCGCTTTCATGATCTGATCCGGCTACTGGCCCGCGAGCGTGCCGGAAGCGGGCCGCTGCAGGACAGCGTTCGTGATCGCTTCCTGTCGTGCCTGCTGGCGCTCACCAAAGACGCCTGTGAGCGTGAATACGGGGGCGGGTTCCGCCTGCTGGACAGCGGCGCCCCGCATTGGCGGCCGCAGGGTCGGGTGCTGCCCGATGAGCCGATGGCGTGGATGGCAGCCGAGCGCGAGACCCTGATCGCCGGCATTCGTCATGCCGCCGAACGCGGATACGCCGCCATGTGCTGGGACCTCGCGCTGGCCGGCGTTCGGCTGTTCGAGATCCACGGACAGTTCGTGGACTGGGAGCAGACCTCGCAGCTGGCTCTACGAGTGTGCCGCGACCACTACGAGATGCAAGGCGTGGGGGCGATGCTCGCCTCGCTGTGCGCGGTCGAGACGTTTCAGTATCGGCGCGAAAAGGCCCTCGCCCTGGCCAAGGAAGCACTGCCGCTGCTGGGCGAGAGCTCCATCAAGGCGCTGACGCTGGCCAACCTCAGCGCCGCGGAGCTGGCGCTGGGAGACGCGGAGGCCGCCCTGGCGCACCTCATCCAAGCCGTGTCGATGGCCGCCAGGGTGGGTGACACCCTCAGTGAGGCCGCCTTGCTCGCGCGCCTGGCCCCCCTCGATGGGGGCGACCCACGCCCGATGCTGGACAAGGCCATGAAGCTTGCGGCAGGCAACACGCGCATGTCCTTGCTGATCTCGATGTCCGACCTTCACGCTTCGGTGAGAGCCGGTCGCCACGCCGATGCGGAGACGCTGTCGATACGGCTCCTCGATGACGCCCGCCGCTATGGCGACCGGGTGCTGGAACGAGCGGCACTGTGCCTGCGCGCCGACAGTCTCACCACTCTGCGGCGCCCGGCCGAAGCGGCTGCCTGCCTGCGCCGCGCTCACGAGTTGGCCGTGATCCAGAACGTGCCGATGGAGGCCCAGCGGATATCCGCCATCCTCGAGGCCCAGCGTCCGCTCACGGCCGAGAGCCTGGCCGCGCATGAGCCCCGGATATGAGCCTCATCTGACAGCAGTGGACTTTCGAGGCTTACAACTCCTAACAAAATGCGATCAGTAAGCTTTTCTCATCCTGGCATCGCAGCTCATCGCTGGTGAGGGCAGGGAACAGAGCACTGTCAGTACTCAAGGAAGCCGTGGGCGGTCACGATGCGGCTGGAAGCGTTCGGCCGTACCCCGGTGATGTGCTCGGCCAGCTGCCGCGCCGCGACAAGCCCGCCCTCTGAGTTGCCATGGACCAGGCCGAGTTCGATCCGGTCGGCCAGGTAGTCCGCTTGGGCGTCGGCCTCGGGATGGGGGATCAGCGGGTCGAACGACAGGACCTTGTGGCCGTCCGCGTAGTGGACGAAGTCCGCGACCCTGTTGACGTTGACGAAGACGCTTGCCGTGACCGTTCCGGCCGACAAGGGCCGCAGCACCTCGTCCAGCGTGCCGGCGAAGCCGTTGAACTCGCTCAGAATGGTGCCGCCTTCGGCTGGATGGGCGCAGATGAGACCCTCATCGATCTCGCCTTCCTCGTCGTCACCGTCGAATACCTCGATGCCGAGACGGGCCAACGCCTCGTGCGGGGTGAGGTCGCGGACGTGCGTTGCGCAGAACGCATCGTCATCAAGCCAGCTGTAGACGCTCACGGGAATCCTGCTCTTTCTGGGGCTAGATCAGGGGAATCCTGACATGCGGGCCCGACGGAAATCGCGTGCGGCCTCGAGAGGTGACATCGGCGCACCCCGGTGCTAGCCCGCGGACTTGCCGCCGGTTGCGAGCAGGGTGTGCTGGCCTGCGATGTCCGCAGTCCAGGGCAGCTACGGAGCCTTCGCGGTGTCGGTGTGGGTGCTGGCGTCACGCAGAATGAGCCTTTAGAGCTGCTAACGCAATGAGCGAAGGCGGCGCCAGCAGATCAGAGCGCAGCCGAGCTTGAGGAAGGCCTCATGGATGTCGGCGCGAACCTCCCAGCGGATGCGCAGGCGGTGGAAGTGGTGCAGCAAGGCGAAGGTCTGCTCCACGACCCAGCAGTGTTTGCCCAGGCCGGAGCCGTGCTCGGTCCCACGTCTGGCGATCAGCGGACGAATGCCCAGGGCACGGACCTGCCTGCGGTAGATGTCGTGGTCGTAGCCGCGATCGGCCAGCACGACGTCGGGCCGTCTGCGCGGTCGCCGCCTGTCGGTCTCCCCCGCCGGCTTCCTCGCCCTGCGACCGCACGTCAGCCCGGAGATGTACGACACCCTCGTCGGCTTCTCCGCCCAGCTCGCCGAGGGCTCCACCACCTGCCGATGCCTGAACACTGCCACGTACTGGCGCACCTACCGCCGGTCGAACAGCCGGCTTCCCTTCTGCGCCGCCTGCAAGAGTGCCGACCAGGCCACGAGCAAGGCGCGTGAGCTCGAAGCGACCTACACCCTCATGGAGGCCAGCAGATGATGTTCGTCTTAGCCTACGCGCCGGATGACCTGCTGGAGGAGCCTGGCCACGAGCTCCTCCTGGAGCAGGATCCGGTCGCGTCCGCCAAGCACGGCGCCCCGCTGCACGTCGGCTCCTGCTCGTGCGGGGGCCAGCCCACCCCGCCGTGGCACCAGCAGTCGGTCGGATGGGAGTTCAACGACCACATCGAGACCCTACGGGCCGAGGCCACCCGGCAGGCCCGCGTCGCCTGCGGGGATCGCAACGGCGGTACTCACCTGTGGATGCTGGCGGTGGAGCCCGACGAGTTACCGTTCCTGTTCTGCGCCGATCCGGAGTGCCGGAACGCCACGGACGACCTGCCGAACGACTACGGTGACCTCCTGGCCGGTGACGTGACCATCGGGCACGGGCTGACTGTGGGCCTCGACAGCAGGAAGCACGACGCCCCCACCCCGATGGAGATCCCGGTGTCGGTGCACGTGGTCACTGAGGAGTACGGCGGCTGGGACGGGCCCGTCGAGTACGACGTGCGGATCAAGATCAGCCAGCGGAGCGAGAAATGACCGTCGACCCGGACGCCCTGCACAGCATCCTGCGAGCCCTCCCTCGGGAGAGGATCACGACCGCCACGATCTCGGAGGAGACGATCGCCCGGTGGTACCGGGCGGAAGACGATTATCGGAAGCGGCTGTCGGCCATCGCGGAACTTCACCAGCCCACCGCGGAGCCGGGCGTCTGCTCGTGCGGTGCTCAAGACTGCCAGACCGCCGAGCTGGCCAGAGGCTTTCCCTCGATGGCGGGCTACATCGAGCACCGTGCTGAGCAGCTCCTCACCAAGCGAGCACGTCAGTGAGTGAGCACCCGCCGGAGGTCGCCTCCGGCCGGCAACGAAGCCACATCCCTCCGGATTCAGCGGGCGGCCGAACACGACGACTGACACCGACGCAGCCGACGTGCTCGCGATCACCCAGACCTTCGTGACCTGTAGTTCATCGTTCGCCACGTATCCGACGCTGAACCTCAGTGGCCCGAGCCAGAGCCATACCCGCCGGCACCAACGTCTCCCCTGGACCTGTATTTCGCAGGTGGAGGCCATCTGTCCAACCCCTTCGTGGCCGAGATGATGGACAAGGCGGAAGCCGCCCTTCATCGATGGCAGGCCAAGCAGGCATGATCCGAGCGGTGGCCGGACAGCACGAACCACAGCGCAGGCCCATGCTCTGCCGCCCTCACACCCGTTTGCTCCAGCGCCGTATTCAGCGTGCTGGCGGAAGTGGATGACCTCGACGGATTCGGTGTCGCCGCCACGAACACGACGCTGTCGACCTGTTGTGGTGACGGCCGCCGCCCACACCGAGCACTGCGGATTCCGCTCGCGCAGACGAGCCACGTGCGACTGCGGCGCCGACACCGCGTGACCGAGCTGACCCGAGCCGGCCGCTCTCACCCGGCGCAGGCTCTGTCAGCCCCGCTGACCTCGTTCATTGGCCGAGCGCTGGAGCGGGGCAAGCTGAGCGACATGTTCAAGGAACATGGCCAGGTGACCGCGGTCGACCCTGGGGGCGTGGGCAAGACCCGGTTCGCGTTGGCGGTGGCCGCGGAAGCGGCCGGCGAGTACTCCGACGGGGTATGGCGTCGGCGATGAATGCCTCCAGTCTGGTGGTCGCCGTCTCTGCCCGCTCGGGCAGGCACCCCCAGTCCGAGCGGGGTTCGCTGCCCGGGCTCAGCCAGCCCGCGACGAAGCGTCGCCCCGGGGTCTCCGGTGCTTGCCGTGCGCGGGTCGCGCATGGCACCGTAAGGCTCGTTCCGTTCGTGACCACACCCCGCATGCCGGGCGTGGTGCACGGAATCACGGGCGGTCACTTGTGTCGGCCGTCTGTCGGCCCCGCGGTAGCGGGGATGCTCCCCACGCAGGTGGGGGTGGAGCCCTCCTTTGGAGAGGGCTCTCGTTGGCGTCTCTTCGACCACGCAAGGACGGGCCCATGTTCGACCCCCCCTATCGATCTCAGCGATCTTCCCGGCTACCAGGCCGCCGCCAGCACGCGGCCGGCCAGGACGGCCTTCCTCGGCCGCTGCTCCACCAAGGACAACCAAGATCCCCGCTCCTCGATCGCCGGGCAGCTCGCCGAAGCCTCCGCGCTGCTGGCGCCCGGCGAGGCGTTCGCCGGCCACTTCTGGGACGTGGAGTCGGGCATGCTCGGCCTGGACGAGCGCAGCCAGGGCTCCGCTGACGACTACGCGCGGCTCGGTGTACTCGTGCCCCGCGACGGCGGGCTGCGCGAGCTGCTGGAGTGGGTCGAGCGCGGCGAGATCGATCGGGTGGTGTGCGAACGCATCGGTCGCGTCGCCCGCGACATGTTGTCCAGCCTTCAAATCGAGTACCACCTGGCCTCCCGCGGTGTGCCGATCGATTGCGCCAACGAGCCCGGCGGCGGAATGTCTAGCGGACAGCTGGAGTTGCGCCGCACCGCGCAGGTCCGCGCCGAAATCTTCCGGCACGAGATGCTGGAGCAGTCCAGGCGCGGTCAGCGCCAGCACGCCGCCAACGGCTACCGGCACGGCCCGCCCTGCTACGGCTATGTCGCCGTCGTGGACCCGGATGCGCCTCCGGCCGCCAACAAGTTCGGCGGCGGCCGCCCCAAAATGCGCCTCGCGCTGCACCCCGACTCCCGCCGCGCCGACACCGTGCAGGAGGTGTTCCGGCTCCGCCGAGACGACCGGCTGGAAGACAATGAGATCGCCCGGGTGCTGGCCGCCGACCTTGACCGGCATCCGCTGGCCGACGGGCAGGTACTGTGGCGCCCGGCGCGGGTCCGCAGGATGCTCGCCCAACCCAAATACAGCGGTTATCAAGTTTTCGGCCGGTGCGCGGCCAGAACGAACCACAGCCGGATCAACCCCATCGCCGACTGGGTGTGGTCGCGCGAGCAGGCCCACCCGATGCTCGTGCCACTTGATGAGTGGTATGAGACTCAGCTGGTGACCGCGCAGATGCAACAGCGGCAAGCGCCGGGCTGGGATCGCGTGAACGAGGCCGCCACCCAGCGCAGGATCCAGCTCAGGGCGGTTCGGGAGAGCGACACTCACATCCTGTACGAGGCCGCCGGCCGCCAGTTCGTACTGCCGCGCGGGGATCTGCCGGCCGCGGTGGCCGATGAGGTCATCACGCTCCTGGAGGCAGGCGCGTGACCGACAACGAATCCGTGGCCGAGCTCGCGGCCGGCGATGGTCCCGTCGTCCTGTCGGCCGTCCGACTGGAACGGCGGTGGATCACACGAGCCGACACACATGGCGTCATCGTCCACGGCCGTACGCTGCGTGAGCTCCAGGCCGGCGCGCAACAGGCGCTGGCGCTGCGACTCGGCACCACCGCGGCCCCGCCCGTGCAGGTGCACCCGCAGTCCGCCGAATTCGACACGCTCGCCGAGGCGCGCCTGCGCTACGACACGGCCTTGCGCCAGGCGGTGGAAACCCTGCGCGGACGGAACCTCCTGGGCCGACATCGCGCAGGCCTGCAACGTCCGCATCGCTGACGCGCAGGCCGCGCTACGCCAAGGCCCTGGCTGACGTGTCGGCGAGGATCAGCGTCATCTATGCCGTGACCTGCATGCTGCTCCTGCACCACCTCGGAGCACCCCGATCATGACTTTTCGGACATCCTCTCGCCGCCGGGAGCTCACCGAGGTCGGCATACGATGCCGGTGACCTCCTAGAGGCAACGGGGAAGCTCAGAGTCGTGATCGTCGTGCCGGGTCATCGTGCCTGCTGCTGTATCCGTTGCGCACGCGGATGAAGATCTGCTCTCCCGGATCGGCCTGGATTCCAAAAGGAAGACCGAGACGGTCGCGGAGGCTGAAGATGGAGCCCTCATTGAGGACATCGAAGCCCTGCCGGGCATAGAAGGTCTCCAGGCCGCTGCCGGCACGGAACTGACCGTAGGCGGCGCAGAAGCCGAGCTGGAAGTACAGGTGCAGGCATCGGGTCAGCAGCGCTGATCCGATGCCCTGACCGCGAGCCGGTTCGTCGACGGCGATGGCCCGGATCTTCATCACCGTGGTCAGGGCGTCGATCATGGTCTCGAAGGGGATGCCCCGGTCAGCGGCGTTGGCCACGATCGCTGGGGGAAGGCTGATCGCATGCAGCGCTCCGACCGGGCGGCTGTCACGGTCCTGGACGATCAGTGGAGCCGACAGACCCGCCATTGCGTAGAGCGCGGCCTCCTCGGTTTGTGCGCTTACCGCCTCGAGGAATCGGCGCCGCATGGCGTGCGGTCCGTCGACCAGGCCCAGAGGCAGCAGCCAGCCGAGCGTCCCAGCGCGCACCGCCGTCAGGAGAGCGTCGTTGTGTGCGGTACCGGCCGTCTCCACCAGTTCCAGCCAGCGTTCGGCCTGACCGTCGGCCAATATCCGAATCTTCGTGCCGTTCGGGCCCGACCATCCGCGCGTGAGGCGTTCAGGGGAGATGGCCGGGAGGCGTCCGTTGCTGCCGGGCGTCTTGTGTGGGGAGGCCATGCCTGGACCGTACCCGCCTTCGCATGGCCGTCTCGGGTGATGACCGCCATCTACTGGCGCATCGAGCGAGGGTTCATGGTTGTGCACTCCCAGCCCCTGCGCGCCTCGGCCTCGGAGGTGCACGCGATGATCGAGGGCTCGGTGATCTTCTACGGCAAGGGCGGCGACATCGCCACCAACCGGCGTGAGGAGCTGGAGAGGTACGGCTGGATGTGGCCAAGCGGCTGCCGATCGGCGGTGCTACTCAATCTCTGTGGTCATTACATCTAGATGCGGGCGGCCCGGAGTAGCTTCACAATCGTGGTGGCGGCCCGGTGCGCGCCGACCCGGGGTCGTCTCCCGAACGTGTCCGGGTCCTGGTCATATCTGGCTGAGGATTCCTGCCAAGAGACGAGGTGGAGGTCGTGAGGTCCGTCGCGGGCGGTCCAGTCGTGCTTGGCGATGAGCCTGGCCATTGCGTTGGCGAGCTGGTTGATGCGTTCTTGGGCGTCGAGGGCTTGGATGCCGATGGTGTCGCAGTAGTAACCGCCGAACATCCAACCCTTTGTCTGACCAGCAGGAATGACGGACGCCATATCGCTTTAGGTACGACGAGAGGCATAGCAGCTCATGGGGGTCCTGGGGACTCTGGTCGGCTCGTGGCGGCCTCCGCTGTTGCGGCGCTGTTTCATAGGTGCGACATCGTCAGATCGCAGGGATGCATCTGATCAATCTGACCGCCGAGCCCCTGCCCTCGATCACGCGCGCCGATGGGGAGATCGCGGCGCTTGACCTTGACGTAGCGTCAACGTGTCTAATGACCGCATGAGGATCAGCGAGCTTGCGACGCTGGTCGGGGTGTCCACCCGGACCGTACGCCACTACCATCATCTGGGGCTTCTCCCCGAGCCCGAACGGCTGGCCAACGGCTACCGAGAGTACCGGCTGCGTGACGCGGTGGCGCTCGCCCGCGTGCGGCGACTGGCCGAACTGGGCCTGTCTCTCGACGAGGTCCGCGACGTCCTGGCCGACGACCAGGGCCGGGAACTGCGGGAGATGCTTCTGGAGCTGGACGCCGATCTGGCCAGGGAGCAGGCGGCGATCGCCGCCAGAAGGGCCCGGCTGGCGGCTCTGCTGGCGGAGGCGGACCTGCATCCCGACTCGACGGTGTCGCCCGACATGGCGGAGGTGTTGCGTGGCCTCCCCAGCGGAAGCTCGACGTTCGCCGAATTCGACCGCGAGCTGCTGACCCTGGTTGCCAGCGTGAGTGACCCGGCGGGTCGAGCTGAGTTCGCCGATCTGTTGCGGCCCCTCACCGAGCCTGAGGCGTACGCGCGAGGGCATGCCCTCATCGCTCAGCTGGATGAGCTCGCCGACGCCGACCCCGGTGATCCGCGCGTCGCCGTGGTCGCGCGTGACCTCGCGGCCCACATTCCCGACGAGATGGTCTCGGTGATGATCGCGAGTCTCGACGACACCAGCACCGGCCAGTGGCTGGGGGAGCTGTTGCGGGAACTGCCCGCCGCCCAGGCCGAGGTCTTCCAGCTGCTCGTAACACAGCTGAAGGAGCGAGGGGGATGTTGAGGGTTGCGCGTGCCGCGCTGTTCGCCATGGTCCCCGCGGAGCTGGTGCTCGCGGTCCTGCTCGTGTCCGGTGTGCCGCTGCCGCTCCCCGTGGTCGCGGTGGCCGAGGTGGCCGTCGTTGCGGTGCTCGCCCTGGAGGCGGTGACCGCGTACCGGCTGTTCCGTGCCGCGCGCCGGGGCGGCGCGGGCCGTTGGACGGCGTTCCGTACCGCCTATGAGCAGCTGGTTCCCGAGCAGGTGCGGCGGATCGTGGGGTTCGACCTGAAGGGCGTGATCAGCCTTGCCCTGTGGGTCACCCGTCGCCGCCACGGCGTGCCCGACGGCGCCACCGCCGTTTCTTACTCCCGCGCGCAGACTCTCACGATGATGATCTTCCTGGGCGCGATGGTCGTGGAGCTGGTGGGCGCGGAAGTTTTGCTGCGGGCGTTCGGCGCGCCTGTCGGCCTGCGTGCCGTGCTCTTGGTCGCCGACGCCTACACGGTCCTGATCGTGCTGGCGGTCATCGCGGCCTGCATCACCCGTCCGCACGTCGTCTCGGACGACGAGGTGCGCATCCGCTACGGCGCGTTCTTCGACCTGCGCGTCCCGCGGGAGCGGATCGCCAGAGTGCGGCACGTCCGCAACTTCAACGAGAGCGGCACGGTCAAGGTGGATGGCGATCGGCTGGCCGTGGCGGTGGCGTCCCAGACTAACTTGATCCTGGAGCTGACCGAACCGGTTACGGCCGTCCGGCCCCTCGGCAGCCGCGCCGAGGCCCGCACGATCCGCTTGTTTGCCGACGACCCCACAGCCGCCCTCGCCGTGCTGCGGCCCCGCCGGCAGCACGCGCATGAGGACGGGCCGATGGAATCAGCTGCCGGGGGTCGAGGTTGACTAGTGCTACATCGCTAGATCTGCAGGACCTGGCGGCGCAGACGGAGCATGAAGTGGCGCCTGCGTGCCCGGGCTTGCTGGCTGCGGCGTTACCGAGACCAGCAAAGTCCCAGTTTAACAGCATGATCGCGATGCGCGGGTGGCGGCTCCGGCACCATCGTGCTCCCCTTCGGTCGCGGCCCACCCTGTTCATGCCCAAGCTGGTGAGCGCAATGGGGACCAGATAGGTGCCCACTGCCGCGCCTGCGCGCGGGCTTTGGTCGAGGTCGGTTCGCAGCTGCTCGGCCTGCGCGTCGGCCGCGCTCCGGGCCCGGTCGGCCGCGGCGATCGTGCCGCGCAGGGCGGCGCACTCGGCGGCCAGATCCTCCTGCAGCCGGGTGAGCCGCACGCCGAGCTCGTCGCGCACCCGGGTGGTCTCGGCACGGGCCATCTCGGCGGTGTCCTGGTCGGCGCGTTCCCCGACCCATGGGACCTGGTCGCCTATGCCATTGGTATGGTCGCGGCCCTGACCTGGGAACGCCGATCGGTCCGATCCGGTGATCAGGCCGGCTGACTCTCGACCTCCACCCCACCGGCACGCTGACGGTACGGATGCCCCACAGCGGCGAGGTCATCGGGTTCGTCCTGCGCGGTGGCCAGCCGTTGCAA
>NZ_JBSFPS010000187.1:0-20175 GCF_053588315.1 Streptosporangium sp. NPDC003464
CGCCCCGGCCGCCGTGCATGATCGCCCGCGCCGCGGCGGCGACCCGGCCGGAGCTGGTGCGCACCTCAAGGGCCATGACGAGCGGTGAGGGGGCCAGGTCCTTGACCTTGATCGTACGGCTCTCGCCCGCTTCGAGCACGGACACGCCACCGGAGTCGCTGATCACCGGGCCCTCGCCGGAGTAGACCATGACCTCCACGATGGCCGGGGCGAGGTCGGCGTTGGTGAGATGGAGCGTGACGTCGGCCGCCGCCGGGCCGGGCCCGATCAGCCAGGTGCTCGCCACCGGCTCCACGCACCGCACCCCCGCCAGCCCGCGCTGCCCGCCCGAGGTCTCCCTCCGGGTCTGCTCCGCCTCCAGACCGGCGGCCATGCTCCCGGTGGCGGCCACCACGAGCGGGCCCGACTTGGCGGGGACCTTCTCGTGCCAGAGGCTGCCGGGGGTGTCCATGGTGGCGAGGGTCGTGTCGCCGGTGACGAGCGTCGTGGCGCCCTGTCCCTTGCCGCCCGGCGGGGTGATCACGCCGACGGTGGTCTCGGCGGGGGCGGGACAGACGGTCGTCACGGAGGCGACGGGCACCTTCTGGGGGCCGGGGGCGGGCTTGGCCGTGGCCTCCGGCTGGGTCGCGGAGGCCACGCCGTACAGGGCGAGCAGGGCCACCAGGACCAGGCCGAGCAGGCTGAACCGGTTTTCGATCAGTGATTTCACCGGAGGGTCGGCTCTCTCGAGGGCTCGGACGGGTCCTGGGCGGCGGGGCCGTCGGTCTCGTCGGTCCGCGAGCCGGGCGCGGCCAGGACCGAGACGACCAGCAGCATCACGGCCTGGGCCCAGAGCCAGCGGCCGTGCCAGGGATCGCCCTGCGGAGTGGGGACCGCGGCGACCGGCTGGGTCAGCCGCCACACGCCGAGGGCCCGGGACAGGCTCATCCTGGCCAGGGCGGGCTGGGAGTCCAGCGCGTGGCCGATCTCCGGGCTCACCGGCGCGGCCACCACGACGTACTGCACGCCGTGGGCGGCCAGCACGCGGGCATCGTCGCCGCCGCGGCCGGAGACCAGCCCGGCCGCCGCGACGCCGACGCTCTCGCGGACCCCCTGCGGCGTGGGGATGTCGGACTCGCCGATCACCGGGGTACGGCCGCGCAGCACGGTGAAGGTCAGGCCGTTCTCCTTGGTGCGCAGCAGCAGCGTCCGGCTGCCGCCGGTGGAGTTGACCGCGACCAGGGCGGGCATCGCGTCGGGCACGTTCCCGTCGATCGGACCGGCCACGCCCTTGGTGATCCACATGGCGGCCGCGAGCAGCGGCGTGGAGAAGGCGACCGCCACGACGGCGAACGCGGTGATCCTGCGCAGCCCGCCGGCCGCCCGGAACTCGATGATCCGGTCGGCGGTGAGGGCTGCCACCACGAGCATGCCGGTGGCGGCGAAGGCCAGCGGCACACCCGGCCAGGCCGGCGCCACGACGTCGCCGTTGAGGGAGGTGACGGGGGTCCGGCTGACCAGGATCGCCACCAGCACGCCGAAGAGCGCGACGCCCCAGCCGATCGCGATGACCATCCGGTTGCGGCGCATGAGCAGCGCGGCCAGGCAGGCGGAGATGAGACCGCCGGTCACCCAGAGTGGTGGCATGCCGGGGCCGCCGGGGCTGAGCAGCAGCAGGGAGGGGGCGGGCAGGGCGGCGTCGACCAGGGCGAGCTGGTGCAGCCCGGCCTCCAGCAGGAGCTGGCCCGGGTTCCTGAGCACCTGGGCCAGCCAGGGGAACAGCAGCGCCACCGGGACGCCGAAGGCGATCACCACGGAGACGGCCAGGCCCCGGCGGGGGAAGGCCAGCGCGGCCAGCGCGCCGAGGACGAGTGTGAGCGGGTAGACCAGCGGGGCGAAGGCCGTGCCGACGGCCAGGAGGAGTCCCAGCCCCCACGCGGCGCGGCGGGCCCGGCGGCCCTCCCCGGAGAGCAGGGTGGTGGCCAGCGCCGCGTAGACGGGCAGCAGCACGAAGACCACGGCGGTGCCGAGCCGTCCGGCGGCGACCGCGCCGGTGGCCACCGGCAGGAGCGCGTAGGAGGAGGCCAGCCAGACGCGGGTCCACCGGCCCGGGACGATCGAACGGGTCGCCACGTAGGCGGAGAACCCGGCCAGCGGCACGCAGCCCAGCAGCAGCACCGAGACCGCCAGCCAGGTCTTGCCGAACAGCACCGTGGAGAGCGCGGCCAGCACCGCGACGTACGGCGGCGCCCACGCGTCGCTGCCCAGGCCCGCCTGGTGGTAGCTCTCGACGTAGAGGTCCCAGAGGTCGGAGGCCCCGCCGATCACCGGGACGAGGGCGCCGCCGCCCAGCCGGGCGCCGCCGATCAGGCCGCGCTCGGCGACCAGCGTGATCACGGCGAGCGCGAGGAAGAGCAGCACGCCGGGGTTGCCGAAGAACCGCTGCATCACCCCGGTGTCGGTGAGCAGCTCCTCACCGTCCTCCTGCGAGGGGGTCACGGCGTGGTGCCGCCCGGCGGACTCCACGAAGCCGGTCCCGGCCAGGTAGCTCTGGACCCGGTCCGACAGGCGCCGGTAGCCCGCGCCCGGCGGGGTGAGCAGCCGTTTGATCGCGGCGTGGCTCTGTTTGCGGCCCTTGGCGCGCATCCGGCGGGCCCTGATCATCCGGCCGGGACGGCCGAGCACGGAGCCGAGCGCGGCGATCTCGTCCAGCGCGTTGGCGGGCTGCTTGGCCACCAGGAACAGCAGCGTGCGGAAGACCGAGCCGGAGAGGTTGCGGACCAGCGCCCACATCAGCGGCCAGAACGGCAGGTTCGCCATGATCACGAAGATGGCGTTACGGCGGTCCAGGCGGCGGGGATGGTCGCCGCTGGCGGTGATGCGGCGCCGCCGCCGGGTGGCGGCCTCGGCGTGCCAGGCCACCGCCTGGGTGACGTTCTGTACCCGGTGCCCGGCGGCCCGCACCCGCCAGCACAGGTCGAGGTCGTCACGGAACAGCGGCAGGTCGGGGTCGAGCCCGCCCACCTCGTCCCAGACGTCCCGGCGGATCAGCATCCCCGCCGTGGAGACCGAGAGCACGTCCCGGACCCCGTCGTACTGCCCCTGGTCGAACTCCCGGGCCTCCAGCCCGGTGTCGCGGCGGCCCGTCCGGTCGACGGTGACGCCGACCTCCAGCAGGAGCCGCCGGTCCAGCCAGTCGCGGAGCTTGGGGCCGAGCACCCCGGCCTTGGGATCCTGTTCGGCGGCCCGGAGCAGGTTCTGCAGCGCGGTGTCGTCCGGCGCGCAGTCGTCGTGCAGCAGCCAGATCCACTCCTGCCCGCCGGCCGGCCCCAGCCGGTCGAGCACCTCGGCGACCGCCTGGCCGAAGCTCGTCGAGCGCGGAAGGACGAGCACGGCGTTCGGGCCGAGGACGCCGCTCAGCAGCGCGGCGCTGCCGTCCCGGCTGCCGTTGTCCACCCCGACGGCGCGGTCCACCGGCCGGGTCTGTCTGAGCAGCGCGTCGAGGGTCTCCTGCAGCCAGCGGGCGCCGTCGTGGGAGACGACGATCGCGGTGACCGTGTGGTGGAGACGAGGGGAGTCGGTGCTGGACATGCGTCCCGAGTTCAGGAGGGGGTGATGATCGGCGCGACAACGATACGACACCCTATGTCCGACCATGGCGCGCGCATGAAAAAAGGGTCACGTGACCGGCGGTCACGTGACCCGTGGAGATAGATATCGTCAAGCGCTCTCAGCGAGCGCCACGGACTGCCTCTCAGACTGCTTCACGCTTGATCCGGCGGCGTTCCCGCTCGGAAAGCCCACCCCAGATGCCAAACCGCTCATCATGCTCAAGCGCGTACTCAAGGCACTCGGCACGCACCTCGCAGGAGCGGCAAACCTTCTTGGCCTCCCGTGTGGATCCGCCCTTCTCCGGGAAGAACGCCTCCGGGTCGGTCTGCGCACACAAGGCGCGTTCCTGCCAGCCAAGCTGCTCTTCAGCGATGCTGTCCTGTGCGATGACCAGGTCGGCCACTGCACACCTCCCTGCCGCCCGCAAATGGAGCCCCCCTATGAACGCCTCCCTCTTACCCACCCTGAGGAAGGCGTAACAACACGTGTGTAATTACACGCGCGTGCCCGGTGTGGCGTCAAGCGGCATGCCGGTATCCGGGGAAAGACCTGCTCTCCCCGGTTCTGGGCCGTGTGCCTGCCATGACGGCGATCGCGCCAAGAGGTCGTGACGATCGCCTGGCCGTTCAGTGCTCTCGACGGTCGGAACCGTACCAGGACATGTTCTGCTCCTGACCCGGGCCCACCCTCTCTCTATCGGGGGTTTCCTCACCCGTGACCTGAGCCGAGCGCTCCGGCTTGTAGATGGCCGTGGGGTCTATGGCCGGCTGCGAGTCCCAGGAGTTGCGCCCGGCGTTGGGGTCGTTGAGCGGATCCCCCTGGTAGGCGTTCGGGTCGAACCGGAGCGTCGCGTCGGCCGGCGCGTCCCACTGGTGGCCGCCCTGCTGCTGGTACGGCTGCGCGGCCGGCGGCGCCTGCGGGTGGCCGAACGGGTCGTCGTAGGCCCCGCCCGCCTGGGAGGTCCCGTACTCGGGGACCCGGAGCTGCGGCTCGGCCCCCTGGACCTGCTGCTGGTAGCTCTCCGCCTGCTGGTAGGCCTGGGCCATCTGCTGGGAGCGGGGGTCGACCGGGTCGGGCGCCGGGTAGTGCAGGTTCGGCTCGGTCGGCCGGGCGAAATCCGCGCCGGAGTAGCCGCCGAACGGCTGGCCGTAGTTCTCCGGGGGCTTCGGGAACGACGGCTGCGCCTGGCTGTCGAAGGAGACGCGCGACTGGCCGTCGGCCGGCGCGTACGGCGCGGGCGCCTCGGGCTGGGCCTGGTAGGCGGGCGCCTCGGGCTGGGCCTGGTAGAAGGGGGCCTGCTGCTGCTCGGGCTGCGGGGCGTAGGCCGGAGGCTGGGCGTCGGCCTGCGGGGCGTACCCCGGGAACTGGGGTTCGGCGGCCGGCGCGTAGCCCGGCAACTGCTGCTCGGGCTGCTGGGCGTAGCCCGGGAGCTGGGCGTCGGCGGCCGGCGCGTAGCCCGGGAGCTGGGGTTCGGCGTAGAGCGGGGCCTGGGGCTGCTGCTCCACGGGCGAGGTGTAGACCGGCGGGTCGTAGGCCGTCACCGGCGGCTCGTACGGCTTGGCCGGGGGCTGGACGTCCGCGGCGACGTACGGGCTCGGGGTGTAGGTCTCGGCCGGGGCGGCGGGCAGCGGCTGCGGCGCGGGCAGGGCCTGCGGGGCCGGCTGCGCCGGGGCGTAGGGGGCGGCCTGCTGGCCGTACTGCCGGTTGTCGGCCGGCGGCGCGTAGGCGGCCTGGGGGTATCCGTCCGCGGCCGGCGGGGGGTAGCCGTGCGCCTGCTGCTGGCCGTACCCGTCGGAGGCGGCCTGCTGGCCGTAACCCTCGGAGGCGGCCTGCTGGCCGTACCCGTCGGAGGCGGAGCTGCGCGCGGGCGGGAGCGCCGGCTGGCTGTAGGACGGCTGGGGCGCAGGCGGGACCTGCTGGGCGTGGCCGCCCTGGGAGTAGCCCTGCTGCTCATGGGCCTGGAAGCCCTGCTGCGGCCCCTGGTCCTGCGGAGAGAATCCCTGCTGCGGCCCCTGGTCCTGGGACTGGAAACCCTGCGGATAACCCGGCCCGCCCTGCTGAACCTGGTCCTGGGGCTGGAACCCCTGCTGGGCGTGACCGCCCTGGGAGTAGCCCTGTTGGTCCTGGGACTGGAAGCCCTGCTGCTGACCTTGATCCTGCGGCTGGAAGCCTTGCTGCGGCCCCTGATCCTGCGGAGAGAACCCCTGCTGCGGCCCCTGGTCCTGCGGCTGGAACCCCTGCGGATAACCCGGCCCGCCCTGCTGAAGCTGGTCCTGGGGCTGGAACCCCTGCTGGGCGTGGCCGCCCTGGGAGTATGCCTGGCCGCCCTGCGGGATGTGGTGCTCCTGGGGGCGGCCGGAGCCGGCCGTCCCGGCGGCCGAGGCTGCCTTCGGCAGCAGGTAGAGCAGCGCGAGCACGGCCAGCGCGAGGCTGGGGAGGCCGACGAGGAGGAACTCGATCTTCATCCCGAAGCCCACGTCGCCGCTGAACAGCCCGCCGAGCAGCCCGACCACACCGAACAG
This sequence comes from Streptosporangium sp. NPDC003464, assembly GCF_053588315.1. Taxonomy (NCBI): domain Bacteria; kingdom Bacillati; phylum Actinomycetota; class Actinomycetes; order Streptosporangiales; family Streptosporangiaceae; genus Streptosporangium; species Streptosporangium sp. NPDC003464. The sequence goes on from NZ_JBSFPS010000187.1 coordinate 6,114, forward strand.
CGCGGCCAGTCCCAGCGTGGCCACCGCCACGTAGACCATCACCTTCAGCCGCGCGATCACCGGACCGAGGTGGCTGGCCAGCAGCACGGCGCCGACGGACAGCGCCGCGATGACCGGCGAGGTGAAGTCGTCGACGTATCCGGCGGCGCGCAGGCCGAAGGACGATCCGAAGGCGGATCCTCCGAACAGCAGACGCTCGACGCCGACGAGAACGCTCGTGGACGCGATGGCGATCATGAGCCATGCGGCCGGTTCTCGGAGCCGGCCCGCCTCGACGTTGGTCACAGCTACCCCCATTGGGTCCTAGGTAAACCCGGGCCAGTTTTGCACATGGCTGACTTTGGTGTTGGTAGACCCATGAACCCCATGAATCCCATATGTGCTCCATTGCACCCTATTGGCGTATATTTCGGGAACCCCCACAGCCAACTCTGCCAGCGAAGACAGCCCTCGTAACGATCAAGACAAGGTGGCCGCCGCCCCGGCGGCAGGCCCTTCGGACCGACGTACAGGGCTCAATGGAAGACTGGACGGCATGCGCATTGTGTCCCTCGCCGGCGGAATCGGCGGCGCCCGTTTCCTGCGCGGCCTGCTCGCCGCGACCCCCGACTCGGAGATCACCGTCATCGGCAACACCGGTGACGACATCACCCTTTACGGTCTACAGGTCTGTCCCGACCTCGACACCGTGATGTACACCCTGGGCGGCGGCATCGACGAGGAGCAGGGGTGGGGCCGGCAGAAGGAGACCCACGTCGTCAAGGAGGAGCTGGCCGCCTACGGCGTCGAACCGCAGTGGTTCGGCCTGGGTGACCGCGACTTCGCCACCCACATCGTGCGCACCCAGATGCTCAAGGCCGGATACCCGCTGTCGGCGGTCACCGAGGCGCTGTGCGCCCGCTGGGAGCCGGGCGTACGGCTGATCCCGATGAGCGACGACCGGACCGAGACCCACGTGGTCATCTCCGACGGGCAGGGCCGCCGGGCCGTCCACTTCCAGGAGTGGTGGGTGCGGATGCGCGCCTCCGTCCCGGCCGAGCAGATCATCCTGGTCGGCGCCGACCAGGCCCGGCCCGCCCCCGGCGTGCTCCAGGCCATCGCCGACGCCGACGTGGTGATCCTGCCGCCGTCCAACCCGGTCGTCAGCATCGGCACGATCTTGCAGATCAAGGGCATCCGTGAGGCATTGGAGACCAAGACGGTCGTCGGCGTCTCCCCCATCGTCGGCGGCGCCCCGGTCCGCGGCATGGCCGACGCCTGCCTCACCGCGATCGGCGTGGACACCACCGCCCAGGCGGTCCTGGAGCTGTACGGCTCGCCGCTGGTCGACGGCTGGCTGGTCGCCGAGGAGGACGCCGGGGTCCGCCTCGACGGCGTCCGCGTCGAGGCCCGTCCCCTGATCATGCACGACGTCGAGTCCGCCGCCGCCATCGCCCGGGCGGCCCTCGACCTGGCCACCGAGCTCGCCGCCCGCCCCGGCGGGTCCGCGGCGCCGCAGAGCGGGGGCGCGCGATGAGCAGGGTCCGGCGCAGGCAGGACGGACGGGCCGAAGCCAGACTGGAGATCTTCCCGGCCCCCGGGATGCCCGAGGTGCGGGAGGGCGACGACATCGGCGAGCTGATCGCCGCCGCCGTCCCCGACCTGCGCGACGGCGACATCCTCGTGGTCACCTCGAAGATCTCCAGCAAGGCCGAGGGCCGGGTCCGCCGGGAGACCGGCCGGAGCGAGGCGATCGCCGCCGAGACCACCCGGGTCGTCGCCCGCCGGGGCGAGACGGTGATCGCGCAGACCACACACGGGTTCGTCATGGCCGCCGCCGGGGTCGACGCCTCCAACACCGAGCCCGGCACCGTCGTGCTGCTGCCCGTCGACCCGGACGCCTCCGCCGCGGCCGTCCGGGCGAGCGTCCGCCGGCGGCTCGGCGTGTCGGTCGGCGTGGTCGTCTCCGACACCTTCGGCCGCCCCTGGCGCAACGGCCAGACCGACCTCGCCATCGGCGTGGCCGGCGTGACCCCCGCGCTCGACTACCGGGGCCTGTCCGACGACCACGGCAACGCGCTGGAGGTCACCCTGACCGCCGTCGCCGACGAGCTCGCCGCGGCCGGCGACCTGGTCAAGGGCAAGGTCGCGCAGACCCCGGTGGCAGTGATCCGGGGCATGGCGGAATACACCACAGAGGAGGACGGCCCGGGAGTCCGCGAGCTCGTCCGCCAGTCCGAGGACGACATGTTCCGCTACGGCTCGCGCGACGTGGTCTTCGCCCGCAGGACCGTCCGCGAGTTCTCCGGCGAGCCGGTCGACGGGGCCAAGGTCCGCCGGGCGGTGGACGCCGCGATCGCCGCGCCCGCCCCGCACCACACGACCCCGTGGCGGTTCGTCCTGCTGGAGTCGGCCGGCGTCCGGGAGAAACTGCTCGACGCCATGCGTGAGGCGTGGATCGCCGACCTGCGCGGCGACGGCTTCTCCGAGGAGGCGGTCGCCAGACGGATCCGGCGCGGAGACGTGCTGCGCGCGGCGCCGTATCTCGCGGTGCCCTGCCTGGTCATGGACGGCTCGCACACCTACCGCGACGGCCGGCGCAACGCGGCCGAGCGGGAGATGTTCGTGGTCGCCATGGGCGCCGGGGTCCAGAACTTCCTGGTCCAGCTCGCGATGGAGGGGCTGGGCTCGGCCTGGGTGTCGTCCACCATGTTCTGCCGCGACGTGGTCCGCGAGGTGCTCGACCTGCCCCCGGGCTGGGACCCGATGGGCGCCGTGGCGATCGGCCACCCGGCAGCCCCGCCGCGTGACCGCGCCCCCAGGCAGGCGGCCGACTTCGTCGTCGTCCGCTAGGGCGACGCTCCTCGACGGGAGTCGCGGACAGGCGGTCGAGCACCCGGGACCGCCGGGGGCGGCCTTCCCCGCTCCCGGCACCCCGGGCCGGCGGGGATCCGCGCCTCCGATGAGGAACAGGGCACTGGCCTCCGGCTCCCTGGACCACTGACCGTCGAGCGCGGCCCGGCGCCGCGCGGGCCCGGCACGGGCCGGGCCCCGGGCTCCGCACACCTGGGTCTCCAGGCCCACCTGCTCCGAACCCCGGGCCCGCGCCCGGGTCTCCAGGCCCGCGCGCTCCGGGGCTCCGCCCCGGACGCGGGCCCGCCGGGCGCCGCCGAGGGCCCGTCCTCACCGGATCGCGTTGGCGACCACCGCGAACAGGATCAGCGCCCCCAGACCGACCACGACCATGCCGCGGACCGCCGCCCAGGCCGCCGACTTCGCGCCGGGGATCTTCTCCGCCGCCTCGGCCGCCGCCTGGATCGCCTTGCCCCACCCCGCCCACGTGTCCAGCGTCCGCTGGAAGCGCCGCCCGACGAAGAACACGATCGTCGCGATCACGATGATGATCAGGATCCGGCCGTCCGAGCTTTCCATCGGCGCACTCCTACCTAGGGGGAAGCAGGATTCGTGACTGAAGGCGGGTGGGCTGCTATGAGAGACGGGCGATGGCGAACACGATCGTCGCGATGACGATGAGCATCAGGATCCGGCCGTCCGAGCTTTCCATCGACGCACTCCTACCTAAGGGGAGCAGGACTTCGTCACTAAGAGTATGCCAATGACTACAGAAACGCTAGGAACTATCTCCTTCGGCCCGCCCGGCGGGGGCCACCGGTCGGGCGGGGACACCTCCCGGCCTGGCCGTCACGGGCCCGGCACGCGGCCGGGCGCGGTCACGGGGAGGCGGGGCAGGTGGGGTGGCACAGGCGGCGGGCCAGCGCGGACAGGAAGACGTCGATGATCTCGCCGGGCGCCTGGGCGACGTGCAGGGAGCCGTTGGTGACGGCCGTCACCTGGCCGAGGGCGGCGCGGTCGAGGTCGTCGCCGAAGGCGAGCACGACGATCTGGACCGGACGCTCCGGGTCCCACTCGTCCTTGAGCCTGTCGACCAGCCCGCCGCTCGACACGCCCTTGCCGTCGTCCTTGCCCGCGGTGATGACCAGCAGGGTGTTGTTCATCCCCTCGTCGTAGGAGTCGGCCACCTCGCGGAACCCGGCGAGGATCGAGTCGTAGAGGGAGCTGGACAGCCCGGGGTCGGCGCGCAGGGTCCGGGTCAGCTCCTCCAGGCGGCTGCGCCGGATGACCTGGCCGCCGTCGGGCTCCAGGATCGGGCCGAGCCGTACTCGCTCGCGGTGGTCGCCGCCCTTGGCCGCGGCGAACTCCCACATGCCCATGTGCGTCGAGTTGGGGAAGAGCTGCAGGCCCAGCCGGGCCGCTTCGAGCGCGACGGTGAGCTTGGTCCTGCCCTTCTCCCCCTTGATCGGCTGGGCCATGTGCCTGCCGGTGTCGGCCAGGACCAGGATGTTGGTCGGCGGAGCCAGCCTGCTCCACGCCTCCAGCGCCTCGTCGATCATCGCGGGCAGGATGGTCGGGCGGGTGCGGGGCGCCTCGGTGGGGATCTCCGGTCCGGGCGAGTAGGGCCCCTGGGTGCCGTCGGCCGAGCGGAAGCCCGCCCGCCGTACGGCGTCCTGGGTCTCCGGGGAGCGCAGCCAGGCGGCGAAGGCCCGCGATCCGCCCGCCACCGTCCGGTCCGCGGAGGTGACCACGTAGGGATAGTCCAGGTTGATGGTCCCCTCGCGGGGGTGCAGCGCGACCACCGGGTCGTCGGAGGGCAGGCGGTTGTGCGCCCACACCGACTGCTCGGGGACGATCACCACCGGACGCTGCCAGAAGGAGCGGTCGTCGACCGCGGCGAGCATGCTCCGGTAGTCGGGCGCCGCCCCCGCCTGGGCCCAGCGGACGAAGGCGGTGAGCGAGCGGTCGGCGTCCGCGCCGGTGCCGACGACGTCTCTGGCCGCGGCCACCGTGGCGATCCCGGCCCCGGCGAGCGAGGGGTCCGGGACGCGGACCACGTCGGGCTCGTCGGCGTTGGGCCGGATCCGGCCCCGGGTGGTGGCCGGGAAGACCATCCGCCAGTTCATGTCGGTCTTGCCGACCGCGAAGCGCTGAGCGAGGGACCTGCGGGTGGCGAAGACCAGGGGCGAGGTCGCCATCACGGTCTCGGTGCCCGCCATGCTCCCGGCGCCCTGCTTGCGCGCGAGCCGGATCCAGGCCGAGGAGTCGGCGATCCAGCCGTCGGGGCGCTCGCTGAGCACCCCGGCGGTGCCCCCGATCAGAGTGCGCAGCACGGTGGCGGGCGGCTGTTCTGTAACTTGTACCAGTACGCACCGGCCGTCGACGTCCGCCCCGCTCCGGTTGAACCGCCCGGCGGCCTCCATGACGGTCGGCGCGATGTCCACCGCGGCGGCGACGTCGACCAGCACCGGGTCCCGGCCCGAGCACCCGCCCTCCGCCGGTCCGAGCACCAGCACCACGCTCCCGGCCAGGGCGGTCAGGATCGCGACCGCCGCCAGTGACAGGCGCAGACCTGCCTGCCGCCGGCGCGTCTCGGCGCCGGCGGCCGCACGGTGTCGACCGGAGGAGGGCACGCGGGGACCTCTCGCTTCAGGGAAATGACGATTGTCCCAATGAACCCCGCAGGTCGCGCAAGTCAATAGAGAACTTGTTATCGACGCCCCAGCGGGACGAAGTTACGCACACTTTGACAAACTCCGTCGCTCGCCGCCGCCGCGGCCAGCCGTTCCTCCCCCGGCACGCCGTAGGAGGTGGTCCGCTGCCGGAGCGGCCGGCCGGTCGGGGCGACCATGGCCGCGATGTCGCTGATCGTCTTGAAGGAGCCGTTCTCCGACCCCGCCATCCGGCTGATCGTCTCCTCCATCAGCGTGCCGCCGAGGTCGTTGACCCCGCCCTGCAGCACCTGGCGGCACAGGTCGTCCTGGAGCTTGACCCAGGAGCACTGGATGTTGCCGATCGCGCCGTGCAGCAGGACGCGGGCCAGCGCGTGCACGGCCCGGTTCTCCCGCGCCGTCGGCCCGGGCCGGGCGATCCCGGCCAGGTAGATGGGCGCGCTGTGGTGGACGAACGGCAGCAGCACGAACTCGGAGAACCCGCCGGTCTCCTCCTGGATGCGGCGGATCAGCCGGATGTGCTGGACCCAGTGGGCGTGGGTGTCCACGTGGCCGTACATCATCGTGGAGGTCGTCGGGATGCCGACCCGGTGCGCGGTGGAGATGACCTCCACCCACTCCTTGGTGGGCAGCTTGCCCTTGGTGAGCACCCAGCGCACGTCGTCGTCGAGGATCTCGGCCGCGGTGCCGGGGAGCGAGTCGACGCCCGCCTCCCTGGCCGCGATCAGCCACTCCTCGATGGACAGGTCGGTACGGCTGGCGCCGTTGATGACCTCCATCGGGGAGAAGGCGTGGACGTGCATCTCCGGCACCCGGGCCTTGACCGCCCTGGCGATGTCGAAGTAGGCGCTGCCCGGCATGTCCGGATGGATGCCGCCCTGCATGCACACCTCGGTCGCCCCCGCCTGCCACCCCTCCCAGGCCCGGTCGGCGACCTGCTCCAGGCTCAGGGTGTAGGCGTCGGCGTCGGTACGGCGCTGCGCGAAGGCGCAGAAGCGGCAGCCGGTGTAGCAGACGTTGGTGAAGTTGATGTTGCGGTTCACCACGTAGGTCACCTCGTCGCCGACCGCATCCCTGCGGAGGTCGTCGGCGATCCGGCACAGCTCCTCCAGCGCCGCGTCGTCGGCGCCCGCGCCGCCGGGGTCGCCGGCGACGTCGAGGAGGGCCAGCGCCTGCGCGTCGGTCAGGCGGGCCGGGTCGGTGGCGGCCTGCCGCAGCGCCTGGCGGACCTCTCCGAGCCGCACCGCGGGCGCGGCGGGAGCGGGGAGCCGCTCCTTGAGGGCCTCCCAGTCACCGTAGACATGGTCGAAGTCGTCGCGGCGGTCGCCGGTGCGGCCCTCGGTGTCGACGGCCGTGTGCAGGTCGGTCCGGCCCAGGGAGACGAATCCGCCGTCCGGCTCCTGCCAGGGACGGCCGGTGACGACGGCGTCCTCACGGGCCAGGCCCGTCTCCGGATCGGCCAGGGCGGCCACGTGGACCTGGAGCCGGGGATCGAGCCAGGGCTCGCCGGCCAGCACGTACTCGGGGTAGATCGTCAGCCGCTCCCGCAGGGCGAACCCGGTGGCGGCCGTGCGGGCGGCCAGGTCGTCGATCTGGGGCCAGGGGCGCTCGGGGTTGACGTGGTCGGGCGTCAGCGGGGAGATCCCGCCCCAGTCGTCGATGCCGGCCCTGATCATCAGGGCGTACTCGGAGTCGACCAGGTTCGGCGGGGCCTGGACCCTCATGCGGGGCCCCAGCACCAGCCGGGTCACCGCGATGGTCGCGGCCAGCTCCTGCAGGTCGGCGTCCGGCATGCCGCGCATCGCGGTGTCGGGCTTGGCGCGGAAGTTCTGGACGATGATCTCCTGGAGCCCGCCGTACTCGCGTGCCACCCTGCGCAGCGCGAACAGCGACTCGGCCCGCTCCTCCACCGTCTCACCGATGCCGATGAGGATGCCGCTGGTGAAGGGCACGTTCGTCCGTCCCGCGTCCTCCAGGACGCGCAGCCGTACCGCGGGGTCCTTGTCCGGCGAGCCGTAGTGCGGCTGCCCCTTCTCCTCGAACAGCCGCCGCGAGGTCGTCTCCAGCATCATGCCCATCGACGGCGCGACCGGCTTGAGACGCTGCAGGTCCTGCCAGGTCATGACCCCGGGGTTCAGGTGCGGCAGCAGCCCGGTCTCCTCCAGCACCCGGATGGCCATCGCGCGGACGTAGGACAGCGTGTCGTCGTAGCCGTGCGCGTGCAGCCACTCGCGGGCCTGGGGCCAGCGCTCCTCCGGCCGGTCGCCCAGGGTGAACAGCGCCTCCTTGCACCCCATCGCCGCCCCCTGCCGGGCGATCTCCAGCACCTCGTCGGGGCTGAGATACATGCTCTCCAGCTTGTGCGGAGCGGTGGCGAAGGTGCAGTAGCCGCACCGGTCACGGCAGAGCCGGGTGAGCGGGATGAAGACCTTGCGGCTGTATGTGATGATCCCTTGCCGCCCGACGGCCTCCAGCCCCGCGTCCCTTACCCGTCCGGCGTGTTCGAGCAGGGTGTCGAGGTGGGCGTCTCTGGCGTGCAGCAGGACGGTCGCTTCGGTGAGGTCGAGAGCTTTTCCGTCGCGGGCGCGGGCCAGGGCTCTGCGCATCGCGGTATCGGTGGGGTTCACGCTCATGCCCGCACATTACGGCGCGCCGCCGGGGAAACCGGAGGCCGGGTACCACTACGCCGTCTCTTCAGTTCTCCTAAAGCGTGCAGTCAAGCAACTCTCGATAGACGTAAATGCTTGTAGCTACATATATTGGAGGCATCCAACCAGGACATCCCCCACAGCCCTCAAGGAGCCGAAAATGATCTGGTTTCTCCTCGTCCTCGCCGCGATCGCCGTCCTCGCCCCGCTGGTCGGAGCCGATACTCGCGACAGCCGCGACTGGCGGACCGCGACCCGCCCCTCGTGACCGGCCCGGTTCGGGAACGGTGGTCACGCACCGACACCGGCCCGGTTCGGGAACGGTGGTCACGCACCGACACCGGCCCGGTTCAGAAGGACCCGGTTCAGAAGGAGCGGTAGTCGCGCACCGGCATCCGCGGTCCCCGAGCGGGCGGCCGCTCACCGCCCAGCACCAGCAGCCGGCCGACCCGGTGCCGGTGCCCCCGGTAGGGCGCGAGCAGCCGCAGCATCTCCGCGTCGTCGACCTTCCCGCCGGTCAGCGACCAGCCGACCAGCGAGGGCAGGTGATAGTCGCCCACCGAGACCGCGTCCGCGTCACCGTGCGATCGCTGCCGCACCTCTGCGGAGGTCCACACCCCCACCCCGGGCAGCGCCCGCAGCAGCCGGTCCGCCTCGGCACTGCCCTCGGCCGCCTCCAGCTTGTCCGCGTGCCACACGGCGTTGACGATGGTCCGTGCCCGTACGGCCTCCGCCCCCGCCCGGTGCCAGTCCCACGACGGGATCGACCGCCACACCTCGGGCTCGGGGAAGACCCGCATCCCCTCCGGGGCGGGCCCCGGCGCGGGCTCGCCGTAGCGGCCCAGCAGCCACCGCCACGCCCGCCACGCCTCGGTGGAGACGACCTTCTGTTCGAGCACGGCGGGCACGAGAGCCTCCAGCACCCGGAAGGTCCGGCCGATCCGGAGCCCTTCGTGGCGCCTGGCCGCGTCGCGGACCACGGCGTGCCCGGGGGCGAACCCCGAGAGGTCGTCGTCGGCGCCGAGCATCGCGGGCAGCCTCTCCAGCAGCCAGCCGGCCCCCGGGCCCCAGGCCGCGCCGTCGACCTGCCCGTGCCGGGCGAGCACCCGTAACGTCCCGGGACCGTCCGGTGTCCGCGAGGTCCGCCAGATCGCCCCGTCGAGCGTCTTCCGCCAGGCGGGATCACCCGTCCCGCGCCGGTGCGGGGCGAGGGTCAGCTCAAGGTCGAGCGGCCCCTCCGAACGCCACCGCCGCTCCCTCACGACATCCCGCGCAGCCCTGTCATCGCGCCGTGCACCCCGCGATCGGGCTCAGACGTCGCTGGAGAAGCGGACGGCGCACTCGGGGAGCACGACACCGGGCCAGATGCGGCTGCCCGCCATGAGCTCGTTACCGGGCCCCACGATCGCGCCGTCGCCGATGACGACGTCGCGCAGGACCGCCCCGGAGGCGACGCGGGCGCCGATGCCGACCACCGAGTCGACCACGGTCGCCCCCGAGTGGATCACGCAGCCGTCGCCGAGCACGCTGCCGGAGACCTGCGCGCCGGACTCCACGACCGCGCGGGCGCCGGCCACCGAACCACCGTCGATCTTGGCCTCGGCCGAGATCCGGGCCCCGGGCAGCGCGAGGAACTCACCGGTGGGGCCGGGCAGGGCGGGTGAGGCGAGACGGCCGAGCACCAGGTCGCGGGAGCCCTTGATGAAGGCCGCGGGCGTGCCCACGTCGAGCCAGTAGGAGGCGTCGGCGTATCCCAGCACCAGGGCGCCGGAGTCGATCAGGCCGGGGAAGGTCTCGCGCTCGACCGAGACGACCTGCCCGGCCGGGATCGAGTCGATCACCGAGCGGGTGAAGACGTAGCAGCCGGCGTTGATCCGGTTGGTGACCGGGTTGGGGGTCTTCTCCAGGAAGGCGGTCACCCGTCCCTCCGCGTCGGTCGGCACGCAGCCGAAGCGCGTGGGATCGTCGACCTCGGTCAGGTGCAGGGTGAGGGCGGCCTGCCGCTCGACGTGCCGGGCGACCTGGTCGCCGATGTCGTGGCCGGACAGGATGTCGCCGTTGAGCACCAGCACCGGCGCGTCGGGGCCGCAGGTCAGCGCCTCGGCGGCGTTGCGGATGGCGCCGCCGGTGCCGAGCGGGGTCTCCTCGGTCATGTATTCGAGCGAGAGCCCGAACGCCGAGCCGTCACCGAACGCCTCGGAGAACATCTCCGCCCGGTAGGAGGTCGCGAACACGATGCGCCGCACGCCGAACGCGCGGGCCCGGGCGAGCTGGTGGGCGAGGAAGGGAACCCCAGCGGTGGGCAGCAGCGGCTTGGGGGTGCCGAGCGTCAGCGGACGCAGACGCGTCCCCTGTCCTCCGACAAGGAGAATCGCCTCGAGCTCCGGCAAAGGGGTCTCCGTCATCCCGCGAGGTTAGCTCACTATTCGACAGCACGTTGATACGAGAGCAGATGGGCCTCGGCCGAGGCCTCCCAGGTGAACTCCCTGGAGCGGGCGAGTCCCGCCGCGGACAGGGCCTCGCGGCGCTCCGGCGAGGCCAGCAGCGCGCGCAGCGCCTCGGCGATGCTGACGTCGTCGGGCTCGGTGTAGGCGACCGCGTCCCCGCCCACCTCGGGCAGCGAGGTGCGGTGCGTGGTGAGCACCGGCGCGCCGCAGGCCATCGCCTCCAGCACCGGGAGCCCGAAACCCTCGCCGCGCGAGGGGAAGGCCGCCACGAGCGCGCCGCCGAGGAACCCCGACAGGTCGGTGAAGGCCAGATAGCCCGGGCGCAGCACCCTCACCCGGGAGGGGACCTCCTCGACCGCGGCGTCCACCTCGGCGTCGCGCAGGCCCCCGGCCAGCACCAGGGCGGGCGGGTCGGGGAGGTCCTCGACGGCCCGGACGAAACCGCGGATCAGGTTGGGGACGTTCTTGCGCGGGTCCAGCGGGCCGAGGAAGGCGACGTAGGGGGTGCCGTGCAGGCCGAGCCGGTCGGCGGCGTGCCTGACCTCCCGCTCGGAGGGCCGGTGGAACAGCGCCGGGTCCACGCCGTGGTAGGCGACGTCGATCCGGGTGGGGTCGGCGGCGAGCACCCGGATCAGCTCGTCCCTGGTCGCCTTGGAGGGCACGACCACCCGGGAGGCGTGCCGGACGGCCGTGCGGGTCGCCGAGCGGAAGAAGGACGCCTTGACCGCGCCGTGCGGCGCGGGCTCGGTGAACCAGGTGACGTCGTGCACGGTCACCACGGTCGGCAGGCCCGAGCGCAGCGGCATCGAGTAATAGGGGGCGTGGATCACCTGGGCGCCGGCCTGCTGGGCCAGGACCGGGAGCCCGGTCTGCTCCCAGGCGAGCCGGGCCGCCCGGTTGGTGATGCCGAGGGGACCGGACAGGATCCGGGCGGAGGGCGCGAGCGCGGCGTAACGGCCGGCCTCGGCCCGCTGGCAGACGACCGCCAGGTCGGCGCCGGCCCTGTCCAGCGCGGCGACGAGGCCGTCGACATATCTGATCAACGCACCGCGATCGGCCGGAACGGCGGCCGCGTCGACGAGCACTCGGGGCGTCAAGAAGGATCGCTCCCCTCAAGATCCACGCGGGACGGTCGTCCCTCTTCTCCCGTTCACTCTATTGCCACCGCCTCCGAAATCGTGGGGTAAATCACACGGCTTTTCCCGGGTCGGGATCCCGCCGGGGATCGGCGGCGCGGCGCGCCGACAGACCCGCGGCGCCGGCGCAGACGAGATCGCCGGCGATGATGACGATCCTGGAGCAGAGCGCCACGGCGATCGCCGATCCCTGGTTCAGGACGGGCGCCAGCACGGCGACCATGGCCACCTCCCGCACCCCGGCTCCGGCGGGGACCACGAACGTCATGATCCCCAGGCACCAGGACAGCGCGAACGCCCCGATGGAGAACACCGCCACCGAGACGCCCGAGGGCCCGAAGTCGTGGACGACCGCCGCCAGGTGCAGGCCGTAGGCGGTCCAGCCGAGCATCGCCCAGCCCAGCGCGGTGAGCATGCCCCGGCGGGAGAGCGGGCGCTCCAACGGCTCGCGCTTCAGCTTCCGCAGCCCGAACCCGAGGACCGCGTTGATCACCCGCGGCTCGAACACCACCGCGAGCACCGGGATCAGCAGGAACGCCCAGGCGTACGGCGCGGCCGCCCCCGGCAGGGCGGCCGGCAGCGTCACCCCCGAGATCACCAGCCCGCTGCCGAGCTGCACCGGCATCGTCAGGAAGAAGGCCGCCGCGCTCCGCGACCTGGGCACCCCCAGCTCGCGGCCCATCTCCATCTGGGCGAGCATCGGCCAGATGGAGCCGGGGATGTATTTCCCCAGCTGGCCGACGAAGAAGACCTTCGCCGCCGGGCGGAACGGCAGCGGCGAGCCGAGGTCGGCCAGCAGCGCCCGCCACGTCATCATCCCGCCGCACAGCGCCGCGACCACGGCGACCAGCGACAGCGCGAGCGCCTGCCAGGACAGCCGGGCGAACCCGGCCAGGATCTCCTCCCACTGCCTCGCCACCACCCACGCGCCGAACCCCAGCGCCACGAGCAGGAAGGCGGCGCGGACCAGGCGTTTCACAGGGGGCGGACCGGGTCGGGCGGCTGGGGCAGGGATGCCCCGGCCGGGCGGCGGGCGCTCTTGGTGGCCACCCACAGGTAGGTCGGCACGACCGGCAGCAGTCCCCGCAGGACGGAGCGGGGCAGCCGGGCCAGCACGCCCCCGGCCACGCGGCCGACCACGCCGGGGAACAGCTCGGCGCCGGCGAAGGCCGCCGGGGTGGCCAGCACCGGGAAGGTGTAGTCCCACACCCGCAGGCCGCGCACCATCTTCCGCAGGCCGCGGCGGGTGCGGTAGCGCTCGTAGTAGCTGTCGGCCCGGCCCGACAGCCGGACGTAGCGGTCGGCCAGCGCGGGCGGCAGGTAGGACAGGAACGGCAGCTTGTAGTGCGGCTCCATCACCCCGAGCCGGTTGCCCAGCCCCAGGTAGAGCACGCCGTCGTCGGCGAGCACCCGGCGCATCTCGGCCATGATCGCGTCGGGGTCCACCACGTGCTCGTAGATGTGGTTGAAGACCAGCACGTCGATGGAGCCGTCGGGGAAGGGCAGCGCGGTGCCGTCGGCGCAGACGAACTCGACCCGCTCGCCGAAGCGCTCGGCCGCCTTGCGCAGGCCGGGCACGTCGATGTCGACGCCGAAGGTGCGGCTCGCGCCCGCGCCGGCGAGCTCGTCGGCGATGAACCCCGCCGAGCAGCCGATGTCGGCGACCGTCAGGCCGTGCAGGACGTCCTTGTCACGGCCGAGGAAGTGGCCGAGCACCGCCACGATCTTCGCCGCCTTGCGGCGGCGCTTCTCCTCGTCCAGCATCGCCGCCTGGAACTCGGAGTACGCCAGCTGTGCCTGCCGTTTCCCGCTCATCGCCCGCCCACCGCTCCTCGCTCCATCACGCGGCCCAGCTCCGCCACGCCGCCCAAGAGTACCGGCGGGCCGGGACCCTACCGCCGGGTAAGGTCCACGTCATACCCTTGGCGGGTGCTCAGCCGACTGCGGTCAAGCCGCCTCCTCCGGGTCCTGCTCGCCCTGGTCGCGCTGGCCTTCGTCGGCTACGGCCTGTCCCGCAACTGGCAGGGCACGCTCGAAGCGCTTGCCCGGCTGTCCTGGTGGTCGGTGGCCGGGTCCTGCGCGGCGGTGATGGCCGGAGCGGGATGCATGCTCCTGGCCTGGCGCAGCGTGGTCGCCGGGCTGGGCTCCGCGCTGTCGCCGCGCGTGGCCGCGCGCGTGCTGTTCGTCGGCCAGCTCGGCAAATACGTCCCGGGATCGGTATGGGCCTACGCCGCGATGATGGAGCTGGGCCGCGACCACGGCTGTCCGCCCCGGCGCACCTTCAGCGCCACCTCCCTGGCCCTGCTGATCTCCCTGGGCTGCGCGGT
>NZ_JBSFPS010000188.1:0-20125 GCF_053588315.1 Streptosporangium sp. NPDC003464
CTCGTCGACGCCAGCCTCTACCTCCGCTGACCTGGAAGGACTCCTCATGGCGGCATTGCCCACGCAGGTCCTCACCGGCGCCGGGTCCTACCGTCTGATCAGCATCGCGATCTGGTACGAGCCGATGCCCACGCCGAACACGACCAGATACGGCGTGTCGAGGGCGTCGGCGGAGGCGTCGAGCGTCACGGCGGCGGAGGCCACGGTGAGGTTGCCGTACAGGCTGAGCGTGTCGCGGTAGCGGGCCGGGCGGAGGCGCTCCTTCCAGTGGTCGATCAGGACGTCGGAGGCCTGGTGACCGATCACCGTCACCTCCCCGGCGGTGATCCCGTTGCGGTCGAGCAACCGCTCGACGAGGTCAGGCGGCCCGTCCATCCCCGAGGACCGGAAGGCCGCCACCCCGGAGTCGGGCTCGATCCGGTAGGTGGGCCGGGCCGTGCCGCCGTCGTCCGGGCGGACGGCCATCGTCATCGCGCCGTACTCGGCGCTGTTGGTGTCGGAGATCCAGTCGAGGATCACCATGCGCGTGGAGCGGCGGAGCACGGCCGCGCCCGCGCCGTCCCCTATCGTCCCCGCGTGCGGGTTCCGGCTGTCCACATGGCGGCTCCAGTTCGACCCGACGGTCACGAGGGTGTGGGCGAGACGCCCGCCTCGCATGGCCTCCCAGCCCAGGGCCAGTGCCATGACGAAGGTGCCGAACTCGCAGTTGATCGGCACCACGAGCGCGTGGCGTCCGAGCCCCAGGTCGCGGTGGACGCGGAACAGCCCGTTCGGGCTCAGGTATTCGGGGACGGTGATGTACCCGTACAGGCCGTCGACCTGCTCCGGGGTGACGTCCGCGTTCTCCAGGGCCCGGCGGCAGGCCGACACCGCCAGGTCCTCGACCGCCTCCCCGGGCCCCAGGACCCGGCGGGTGCGGGCCCCGCTGAACAGCTCGCTCTCGGCCGACGGCGCGGACGCGGTGGATCCCGCCGCCACGGACGTCCCCGGCAGGGCCGACCCCAGACCGGCGATGCCGATCCCGGCGCGCGGCCCCCCGGCCGTCACGCGTCCCCCGCCACCGCGGTGAACCGCTCCCCGTAGGGAGGGCTCACCCGGTGGTCCGTCTTGACGACGACGACCTGTGGCCGGGACCGCCCGGCCGCCGCGGCCCGGGCCGCGCGCATCGCCTCCCGGAACGCGGCGACGTCGCCGACGGGGTGGGCGTCGGCGCCGAGCGCGCGGGAGAACTGGACGAGGTCCACCGGCCCGAGGCCGTAGTGGTCGTCGTCCAGGGGGAAGGCGCCCCCGCTCTGCTCGTGCTCACCGTGGTTGACCATGCCGAGGTAGCCGTCGTCGAGCACGACGAACACGGCCCCCACCCGGTTCTTCGCCGCGGTCCGCACCTCGTTGCCGTTCATCAGGAACGAGCCGTCGCCCAGCAGCGCGATCGCGGCGCGCTCCGCGGTGCCGATCCTCCCGCCGACGACCGCGCCGCACGACCAGCCCATCGAGGACAGCCCGCACGGGTAGAAGATGCGGGTCGGCGGGTCCACGACCAGGTAATGGGTCGCCCACGCCGTGCAGTTGCCCATGTCGACGTAGAGATCCTCCTCTCCGGTGAGCAGGTCGTTGAGGGCGAGCATCACCGCCGCCGGGGACACGCCGGACCCGCCCGCCGCGGGGACCGGCCCGTACGGCGGGCGCCGGGCCGCGGCGGGGACGGCTCGGGCGGCCCCGCCGGAGCGGGGCAGCTCGCGGTAGAGGGCGCGGAGGAAGACCTCGGCGTCGACGTGGAGATGATCGCCGCCTTCGAGGAACCGGCCGAAGACCGAGGGGTCCAGGTCGACGTGGAAATAGGTCGAGGCGCCGGTGAAGGCCCGGTCGTAGCCTCTGGTCGCCCACTCCCCGAGCCCGCTGCCGATCACCACCAGGGCGTCGATCCCCGCCGCCGCGTAGCTCGCCGCCCGCTCGGTGCCCGCCATCCCCAGCACGCCGAGCGACAGGTCGTCGCTCTCGGAGAAGACGCCCTTGCCGCGCAGACTGGTCGCGACGGGCACCCCCAACGCGTGGACCAGCCGCCGGAAGGAGGAGTGGCCGGACCGCAGCGCCTCCCTCGCGCCGCCGCCCAGAAAGATCAAGGGGCGCCGTGCCTGCGAGAGGGTCCGGATGACGCGCCGCGCCTCCCGGGAGTCGAGCTCCACAGTGGGCCGCCGCGGCGCCGCCGAGACCTTCTCGGTCCCGGCCCCGTTCCCGACGGGTCTGCGGGCGAGGTCGGCGGGGACGGCCAGGTAGGCGGCGCAGGGGCGGGGGCCGGTGGCGACGTTGATCGCCTGGGTGAGGACGCGCGGGAACGAGCCGGGGTCGCTCACGCCGGTGGAGTATCCGGTCACGTGGGAGTACATCGCGGCCGTGTTGACGCCCAGATCGCTGCTGTCCTGGATGGCCCCCAGGCCGAAGCGGTCCGTCGGGACCTGGCCGCCCACCACCAGCAGCGGGACCTGGTCGCGGTGGGCGGAGGCGACGCCGGTCAGCGCGTTGAGGGCGCCGGGGCCGGCGGTGACGAGGCACACACCCAGCTTCCCCGTCGAGCGAGCGTACCCGTCCGCCATGAAGGCCGCCCCGCCCTCGTGGGAGGCGATGACGAACCTGATCCTCGGGTGTCCGCGCAGGGCCTGGATGAAGGCGGATATGTTCCCGCCCGGGATGCCGAACACCGCGTCCACGCCCATGGCGTCGAGCCGGTCGAGAAGAAACTCCGCCACGGTCGTCCCGTCCTGGGACCGTGCTCCGATGCTCCGCACCGACATGCCTCCTGGGGAACCTGAACTGCGCATCATCCGATGACATGGTCATCGCATGCCTGTCCGCAGGTCATCACTCCCCAGACTGACATCACATCCCCTTGAAAGGGGAGTTTTCGGATCTGTCGCCGATATCCGGATCAACCGGACGGCGCGGCAGTACGGCCGCCGCCCGGCGCGGCCTGGGTGACGGGCAGGTCCTGGGCGGTGGCGACGCGGACCAGGATCTTCCGCAGGGCCGTCGCCTGCGCGGGGTCGAGGGCGTCGAGCAGCTCAGCGTCGACCTGCTCGGCCAGGCGGGTGGCGGACAGGACCAGGGCCCGCCCGTCATCGGTGATCTCCACGACCTGCCGCCGCCGGTCCGCGCTGTCACGCACCCGGCGCAGGGCGCCGACGGCCTCCAGCTTGTCGAGCACGTCCACGACGACGCTGGGCGTCACCCCGACGGCCTGCGCAAGAGCGAGCTGCCCGAGGGGAGCGGGGCTCAGCAGTTCGAGGACGGTGGTGGCGGCCGGCACCGGGTCGGCGGCCGCGGCGTAGGCCGACAGCACTCTGAGAAGCGGGCTCCGCGCGGGGCGAACCATTTCCGTCTGCTGGGGCTGTTGCGCGAGCATGCCGTGGTGACCTTGCTGCGGTGCTGTAGAGGCGCCTGATGGATGATGTGAGCCCTGAACCCAGGCTGATCTTGCTGTGCGGGCTGCCTGGCTCCGGGAAAACGACACTGGCCAAGCGCTTGGCGAGAGAGCTTCCTGCGGTGCGGCTGTGTCCGGACGAATGGATGGCTGATCTCGGCATCGACCTGTTCGACGAGAACATCCGCGACCGGCTTGAGCGGCGGTTTTGGGAGCATGCTCAGGATCTGTCGAGGCTAGGGCAGAGTGTGATCTTGGAGTTCGGCTTCTGGGCGCGTGCTGAGCGCGATGAGAAGCGTCTGGGAGCCCGCGCACTCGGTCTTCCCGTCGAATTGCATTACCTTGCTGCGCCGGTCGACGAGCTGTGCCGCCGTCTGGAAGCCCGTAACGGTGGGACAGCCCCGGTCAGCCGCGAGCTGCTTGAGGAGTATGTGGAGATCTTCCAGGCTCCGGACGCTGACGAGCTCGCTCTTTTCGACGAGCCGCTTCTGGGTCAACGTGGATGATCGGTGCTTGCGGTGTGGGGTGAGACGGGTCAGGGGACTCGGCCACTGTAAGTCTCCCCGGCAGGGCCAAGACCGGTCAGATCTTGTCGTTGTGCCTGGCTCATGAGGTCAGCAGGCGTCGCGGGCCGGTGCCCGCTCAGGCCGGTAGTACCGAGGCGGTGCACCTGACATGCCTGACATGCCGGAAGCCCCCCGAATACTGTGAGGGCAAGTACGCGCCCATGTTACTTGTCTTAAGTGACTGATCACTTAGAGTCACTAAAGATAAGCGTGGACGTCGACGTTCTTGCCCTTCTCGCCGCTGGTGACGTCGCGGCCCACCACGGCGCCGCCGTCGACCTGCTGCAAGCCGCCCTGCCCGACGACCCCGAGCGCATCTCCTCCTGGCCGGTCTACGCTCGGCTGCTGCCACACGCCCAAGCTGTCCTGGACGCCGGCTCCGACGCCATGGGCGCGATCCTCAACTACTTGGGTGCCAACGGCGACCACCGCTCCGCCCGATCCCTGCAGCACCGCCAGATCTCGTCTTGCTGAGCGGGTGAAAACCCGTAGTCACGCACACACACCTCCACGGCTACATGATCATCCATGGGTGGTGCGTTGACCCATTAAAGATGCCGTCGTTTGTGAGAAATTCGGGTTGCGATTCCCGCCCGGCTGAGTGTTACGTTGATCTGCTTTGCTCCGATCGGAAGGAAAGCAGATGGACGTCCCCTCCTTGCACAGCCGGTTCCTCAGCGACACGCTTCCTCGGATCCGGCAGGATGCGCGCGTGGCCGGCGTGGCGATCACCGGGTCGATCGTGGGAGGCCGCCCCGATGTCTACTCGGACGTGGACCTGATCCTGGTCATCGATGACGAGGCGTACGACGCGGTCATGCGGGAGCGGCTCGTGCTGATCGGTTCCTGGGCCTCGCTGGTGGCCGGATTCACCGGGGAGCATGTCGGCGAGCCGCGCGTGATCATCACGCTCGTCGGGCCGCCCCTCCTGCACGTCGACTTCAAGTTCGTCCGTGCCTCCGACTTCGCCGAGCGGATCGAGGACCTGGAGATCCTGTGGGACCGGGACGGCCTCCTGGCCCGCGCCCTCGCCCAGCAGCTGCCGGTCACTCCGGCGTTCGACCTCCAGTGGATCGAGGACCGGTTCTGGGTCTGGGTGCACTACGGCGCGACGAAGCTCGGCCGCGGGGAACTGTTCGAGACCATCAGCTTCCTCACCTACCTGCGCGAGACCGTGCTCGGCCCCCTGGCCGCCCGCCGGGTGGGCGCGATCCCCCGCGGTGTACGCCACCTGGAGACCATCGCGCCCGAAGAGGCGCACGCCCTTCAGGCAACGCTGTGCGGCTACGACCGTCACGGAGCAGGACGGGCGCTCCTCGCCACCGTCGATCTCTACCGCCGATGGTCCGATGCCGGTGGAACGATCGTTGAACGGCGCCACCATGCCGAGAAGCTCGCCATGCAGTACCTCCACGACGTCATCGATCAGGGCCGCTGACTGAAGCGGGCTGACACACAGCCAACTGAAGTACCTCGCCGCCCCCGTCGGCTCAGGTTCTCCATCCCGTCCCGGTACGCCTGGTAGATGGCGCCCCTTCCTCACCCATGGCCGGGCATTCCCCGGCCCACCTCACCCCGGTCAACGATCCAGCCGCCCGGGGGCGACGCCGAGGCATGGTCTTTCACGCCCTGTTTGACAGTGCGGCCTTCACCGGGGAGGCCCGGTTCGGCGGGGCGGCCTTCACCGGGACCGCCGAGTTCGGCGGGGCTATGGCGATCAACCACACGAAGCGTGATGCATGGCTGGACGGGTGGCGGCCATGATCAACTGGCGTGCGAGTTTGTCGAGGTCGGGATCCTCCGCGAATTCGTCCATACGGTCCCACAAGCTGCCCTTCAGGTAGGCGAGCGGCCAGGCGTGCCACGACCTGGTGGCGGTGACGATCTCGGCCGGGATCGTCCTCCAGGGAACGTGGAGGCCTTCTCCGACCTCGCCGAGGCCATCATCACCGTCCGTAACCTGATCCGCCGAGCCTGGCGCACTCACCGCTGGGACGCCCAGCCCCATCGACGCCGGTGACCGTCACCTATCCGCGCGACCGCTCAGCTGAGGATCACTGAGACTCACCGAACGGTGCCCCGATGCTCAGGCCGGGATCCAGTTGCCGTGGAAGCCGGCCGGGACGCGGACCGGGACATGCACCTCGGCCAGTGGCGGCGCAGCCAGGTCGGCGGCGTCCAGGATGGCCAGGTAGCTGCGGTCGGTGGCCCGGTCGTGGGCGAAGGTCATCAGGTAGCCGTCGTTCTCCCCGGCCGCGCCCGCCGCCACGAACACCGCCTCGCCGCAGGTGTGCCCGGCCGGTAAGCGGTGCACCGCCCGTACGCCGCCGTCGGCCAGGTCATAGGCGTAGATCTCCGACCGCTCCGGCTCGGCCTCCAGGGCGAAGCTGGTGGTGTAGCCGTAGCGGTGCGGCAGCCCGATCGCGCTGTCGGCGACACGCGGGTACTCGCTGGGCGCGTCGTCGATGGGGGCCTCCGCGACCGTGCCCGCGCGCGGGTCCAGGGTCCAGCGGTGCAACGTGGGCAGGCCGCCGCCGACGTCCTCGGGGCCGCCGCGCCACAGCGACGGCACCCGGGTGCCGGTGACCGTGATCGTGCCGGTGGCGGGGTCCTCGAAGGCATTCATGGTGTGCCAGACGTAGCACGGCGCGATGTCGAACCAGCGTACGGGCGCGTTGTCGCCGGCCGTGCGCGGCAGGACGCCGAACCTGGCCTGATGGGCGTCGTCCCAGCGCCATGGCGGTGCACCGGCGGCGGCCTGGGCCGCGTCGAAGACGACCGGCAGGTCCAGGAAGATCACGTGCTCGCGGGTGACGGCGAAGTCGTGCATCATCGTCGCCCGCGGCACGTCGATCACCCGCGTCTGCACCACCTTCCCCGCAGCGTCGGCGCGGTAGTACGTCAGGTACGGCGGGCGCAGCCGGTAGCCGAAGAACAGCAGCTCACCGGTGATCGGGCAGGTCTTCGGGTGCGCGGTCATCGGCGTCTGCAGTGTCCCGTCAAAGGTGTACGCCCCGATGGTGGCCAGGTCGGGCGTCACCTCGTACGGGAAGCCGCCCTCCTCCAGCGCGAACAGCCTGCCGGCGTGCGCGATCAGGTGCGTGTTGGCTGTGGTCACCCGGTAGTCGATCCGGCCCGTGCCGGGATCGAAGGCGAGGGCGAACCGGGACTCGCCGGGGTGCTCGTACAGCGGCGTGCGGACGTACCGGTTGCGGTACCAGCGTGCCCGGCCGCCGTCCAGCGCGATCGTGTGGATCATGCCGTCGCCCGCGAAGGAGTGCGGCGACCAGCCGGTGCGCGGGTTGGGCCCGTTGCGGAAGAACTGGCCCGACAGCTCAGCGGGGATCTCGCCCGTCACCCTGGCGGGCTCCAGCGTCACCTCCTCCGCGATCGGCGCGTTGTTGCCCGCGAGATGCGGCGGGACGGTCTCGGCCATGGTGGATCTCCTGTCGGCGTGGTCGGGGGACGCCGACAACCATGCGCGGGGAAATCCGCGAAGAACAGTCTTGTTTTGCCGGACGCCGTCAGCCGCCCGGCGTACGCGCAGGCCAGGGCGGTGCGAGGATCTTCGGCGGCAGGCTCGGACGGAGGTCGTGACGAGACCGGCGCGGGCACCCGGCTCGCCGGCGTCCGCGGGAGCTCCCTCTGCGGACGGACGGAGCGAAGATGCTCAGGAGTGGGCGAGGACGGCCGAGGGGCGGGTACGGCGCTGGTAGGAGCGGGTGCAGATGGCGAGTGAGAGGCCCAGGCCGGCGAAGGCGAGTCCGCCCACGTAGCCGACCCAAGGGGACCAGCCTTCGGCGTCGCCGACCGTGAAGCCGACGGCCGAGGCGATCAAGGTGGCGAAACCGTAGGGGGTGAGGGCCAGCGCGCCCACCCAGCCCGGGACGGGCAGTGCCCAGCGCGGCAGCCGCTCACCCCAGGGGCGGGCCAGCGCCGTCAGCAGCAACACCCCGCCGAGGGCGCCCAGCACGGTGAAGTCGACCCCGTGCTGCTCCATCCACACCAGTGCCTCGGGTGCGCCGTTGGCGCGCATCCCAGCGCCGAGATCACCGGCCGGTCGGCCGGCGTTCCCGCCGAACGCCCAGTAGGTCTTCATCAGGATGTAGGGAGCCAGCGCAGCGATTCCGAACCACATAGCCTTGGGGGACTTCATCGAGGTCATGCTGCTGAGCCTGGAACAGCCCCGGGTCCGGAACCTCCCTCCGGGGGACCAGTTGGCTCCCCCGCAAGGGGGATCAACAACGGCCGGGATCTGGCAGGTGTAGCCGTTGCGGATCAGCAGCTTGCGCATGCCTTGGAGGGTGTAGGTCAGGTGAAAGCGCCGGCGTGCAGCCTGGTGATGAGCTCATGCGCGACGTCCAGGAACTGACCGCGCGAGGACGTCGTCGTCTGCAGGTCGACGAACGCCTCGTGGGCACCGGCCTGGGCGAGGGTCAGCAGGTAGTCACCGATCTGCTGCACGGTTCCGGCGTGCGGCACCTGGTCGTCGGGCGCGGGGGAATCGGTGATCTGCGGATTGACGCGCACCACCATTCGCAGGGCCGACGGGTCCCGGTCGACGCGTGCCGCGGTCTGCAGCGCCACATCCCACAGGGAGGTCAGATAGGACATGGGCATCGCCGCGCACAGCCAACCGTCGGCTCGCCGGCCGATCCTCTCCAGAGCCGGGGGCGTGTAACCGGCGAGCAGGATCGGGGGGCGCGGCCGCTGGAAGGGCTTGAGGTCGATGTGCGACGGCGGCACGGTCCAGAGCGTGCCCTTGTGCTCGACCACCTCACTGCTCCAGACGGCCTCCATCAGGTCGAGCGTCTCTTCGAGCCGGCCTCCCCTCCCTTGCCAGGGCACCCCGGTCGCGGTGTATTCGTCACGCAGCCATCCGAGACCGATGCCGACGTCCAGCCGTCCGCGGCTGAGCAGGTCGAGCGAGGTCAGCATGCGGGCAAGCAGGACCGGCGGTTGCCACAGCGCGTTGAGCGTGCTGGTTCCCAGCCGGACCTCCCGTGTGCTGACCGCGGCCAGCGTCAATGCGGTCAGCGGGTCGAAGAACGTTGCGAAGGCCGGAGGGATCTCGCCGTCTCCTCCTGGGTAGGGATCGCTGGGTGCGAGCGGCACCATGATTCGATCACCCGCCCACAGGCTGCTGTAGCCCATGGCCTCCAGGTCCGTGCTGGCCTGCCGGATGAAATCCGGGTCGGCGAAAGCACCGTACTGCGGGACTGCGTATCCGATCTGCATGAGAAGTTCCTTGGTAATTCGCCATGGAAAGCCGGGCAGGACCGAGGCGCATATTGCGTACGCATCTCAATCCCTGGACGCTCTTGGTCGAGCGTCCAGGGAGACGTTAGGCAACACCCCTTGGATAGGACTTGGAGCAGGCTGGCATCCCAGGGTTGAGGAACCTGCGGACAGCCGTCAGCGCTGAGAACGATCTTGGAGTCTCAGCGCTGAAAGATTGACCAGACAGTGCCTGTGCACTGTCCAGTGTCCGCCTTGAATGCGTCACCGCCGGCCCGCCGCCTGCGGTCAGGCGCCCTGGGGCGGGGCGCCGTCTGTCTCCTCCCGGAGCAGGCGGCCCGCTCCCTCCCGCGTCGTCCTCAGCCGCCACCCGTCCGGCCACGCATGAGCGGCTGCGGGATCGACCACCACAACCCCGTCGAAAGCCTCAGCTGAAGCGGGTCCGTCGAGCCAGACGCCCTTGGTGAAGGTTGCCCTGCCGAGCCGGGCGTCCTCATGAAAGGTCGCCTCGCCGAACCGGGCGGGCCCATGGAAGGTCGCCTTGTCGAAGACGGCGTCGGTGACGTGACTGCGGACCAGGTCGAAGTCGAGGAGGGTGGCGCCGGTCAGGTCCAGGCTCATCCCCTCCCAGGAGGGCGGTGCGGCTGGGAGGGTGGAGCGCTGGTCTGCGGGGCGGTCGTCGTGCGGGTGGGTGGTCAGGATGCGCTGGGCGGTCAGCCGCACCTGCAGCTCGCCCTCCCGGTCGTCGCTCTCCTGCCGTGGCGCGGGTTCGGCGGGCGGGGCGATGCCGGCGCGGGCGGCTTGGTAGCGGCGCCGGGCCACCCGCAGCGCGGCCGTGCGGTCCCGCTCGGGATCAGGGGCGGGTGCGGGCTCAGGCGGTGTGTACGGCATGCGCAGGTAGGCGCAGATCACGTTGACGATGGTCTGCCGATGCCCGGGGTTGTCCTGGGCCATCCGCTCCAGCGCGTACAGGCCGGCCAGCCGGACAGCGGCCGCCTCGTGACCGAGCTGCTCGGCGGCCTTGGTGTACAGGTCGGTGACCCGGCGTTCGGTGGCGTCGTGTTTGGTGTTGTCGGCCACCTGCTCGGCCAGCGCGGCGTTGCGTTCGGCGATCTGCCAGGTACGGCGCGACGGCGTCGGCTTTGAACTCGGGCGGGTGGACCTCCATGGCCACCAGGAACTCCTCGGTCTCCAGATCTCCATGATCTGGCACTCAAGGTGTCCACATCTCAGGGGGAGGCCCCGTCCACACGTCAGCAGCGGTCGGCCGAGCGCGGCACTTGGTCGCGCAGGCCAATGTCCCGACCATTTACTTTGGGTGTTCTGACAAACTTCGGCGCTTCACCCCCCTGCCACCATGTCGGGCATGGATGTCGCAGAGAGGTTGTCTGACCTGGTGCACTCGTCGGTGCGGCCAGGAGGTCCCGGGCTCGCGATCGGGGTTTACTCCGACGGAAAGCTGATCCACCACGCAGCTGCCGGAATGGCCAGCGTGGAGTTCGAGGTGCCGATCGACACCCGGACGCGGTTCGACATCGCGTCGATGAGCAAGCAGTTCACGGCCACGGCAGCCCTGCTGCTGTGCCGCGACGGGCGGCTCTCGCTGGACGACGACATTCGCAAGCACCTGCCGGAGCTCAAGCTGTCCGTGCCGGTGACCGTCGCCCAGTGCCTGCGTCACACCGGTGGCCTGCGGGAGTGGCTGTCCCTGTCCATGCTGGCCGGCCGGTCGCTGACCCGGATAACGCAAGCCCAGGCGCTGGCCTTCGTCGCCGGGCTGGCCGAGGTCAACTTCGAGCCGGGTACTGACTTCTCCTACTCCAACACCGGCTACATCCTCGTGACGTCCGCCATCGAACGGATCACCGGGCAGTCGTTGCGCGCGTTCACGACCGAGCGCATGTTCACCCCGCTGGGCATGACCGACACCCACTTCCGTGACGACAGCCAGGAGCCGCTGGCGAGGTACGCCTACGGCTATGACGTCTCGGAGCAAGGGGTGCGCCGCGCGGACACCGAGGAGTGCGCCGTCGGCGACGGCATGATCGTGACCAGCGTCGCCGACCTGGGGCCGTGGTTCGGCTTCCTCCACGACGGCCGGGTCCTCGGCGCTGACGTACGCGACGCGCTGCTCGAACGGGACGACACGGATGCTCCGTATGCCCTCGGTATCTACCACACGACGGTCAGCGGGCAGCCCGCGTTCGGCCATGCGGGCGGCGCGCCTGGCTATCTCTCTCAGCTGCTCCTGCTGCCCGAGCAGGGCATCGGCATCGCGGTGCTGACCAACAACACCTCGATCGACCCCGGCAGAGTCGGCTACCAGGCGCTGCGCCTGGCCGCCGGGCTGCCCGACGAGGCCCGGCCCGCCCTCGTCGAAGACCAGGCGGCGGCCGAGGCGCTGAGCGGGTTCTGGCACGACTCGGGCACCGAGACGACATTCCAGGTCGAGCAGGCGGACGACGGCAGGATCACGCTGACCGGCGGCGGCCACCTCTCAGGTACGTTCGCGCTCACGAGCGACGGGACCTGGCACGGTGGGGACAACCGGCTGCAGGTGATCGACGGCGAGATCAGGGCGGGGTCGATCTACGCCCCGGGACGGGCCCGCGCCTTCCTGCCCTGTGCGGCGCCGGTCGAAGGCGCCATGCTGCCGGCGGCCGTCTACCTCAGCCCCGAGGTCGGAACCCTGGCCACGATCACCGATGAAGGTGTCCTGGAGCTCGGGCTGAGCCTGGTGGCGCCGATCGAGCCGGCCCCCGGCGGCTGCTTCTCCGCCGGCATGGTCACCCTCCGCCCGGACGGCGACGACCTCCTGGTCAGTATCCCCGGCACATACCGGCTGCGGTTCGTCCGCCAGCCCGACGGCACCCGCCCGGTCGGTGTGCCACCGGGGCTCAACCTCACGGCCTGAGCACGTACGGACTGACGCCACGGGGGCGAAGTAGCACCACTCCATATCACATCCCAACCCACACAAGGCGGTATTCGATGTCTGCCAAGCTCCGATCTCTGCTGGCCGGCGCGATGTGTGGCGTCCTGCTGTTATCCGGCTGCGCCACCAACGGCGGCGGTGGTGGCAAGGCGAACGCCGACACGCTCACCCTGGCCACCGCGGCCCCGCCGAACGTGCTCGACATCGCCCACGGCTTCAACACCTCGTCCACCCTGGCGCAGTTCGCCATCCTGGACACGGTGGTGACGCTCGGCGAGGACGGCTCGATCCAGCCGTCGCTGGCCGAGTCGTGGACCGAGCCGAAGCCCGGCACCTACGTCTTCAAGCTCCGCTCCGGCGTGGTGTTCTCCGACGGCTCCCCGATGACCGCCGACGACGTCGCCTACTCTCTGCGACGTCACACCGACCCCAAGATCGCCTCCCAGGCGGCCAGCGCGGTGACCCTGGTGAAGAAGGTCGAGGCCACCGGCGAGCACGAGGTGACGGTCGAACTGAAGAGCCCGAACCCCACCTTCCTTTTCAACATGGCGCTCGTCTGGCAGGTGGTGCCCAGGAAACTGGCCGAGGCCCACCCCGCCGACCTCGGTACGCCGGAGGCTCCCACGCTGGGCACCGGCCCGTACAAGGTGGCCTCCTTCAGCGTCGACGGGCTCACCCTCGAACGCAACGACAAGTGGTGGCGCGGCCGAGCTCCCATGGCCAAGGTCAAGATCACCGCCATCAGCGAGCCCGAGGCCTTGCGGCTGGCGATCGCGTCGGGCTCGGTGGACGGCACCATGGAGGTCCCGCCGCAGGACGCCCGCAAGTGGGAGGGCATGAAGCAGGTCAAGGTCCGCTTCTACCCCGGCATGGCGATCGCCTTCCTGGCGCTCAACGTCAAGGACAAGTACCTGTCCGACGTCCACGTCAGGCGGGCCATCGCGCACGCGGTCGACCGCGAGGCCGTCCAGCGGACCGCCGTCGGCGACAAGGCGTCGGCGGCCTCGACCATCCTGCCGCTGCCGCAGCTCCAGGCCCTGTACGGCAAGGCGCACGAGCAGGTGATCGCCTCGCTGCCCGCCTACCCGCACGATCTGGCGGCGGCCAAGGCCGAGATGGCGCAGTCGGCCTACCCCGACGGCTTCACGATCAAGGTCACCTACGCCACCGACGATCAGCGCGTCGACGCGCTCCAGTCGATCGCGGCCGACCTCGCCAAGATCGGCATCCGGGTGGAGCTCAAGGGGATGCCGCACGATGCCGAGCGGGCCAAGCGTTTCCGCCACGAGGACCTCACCCTGAGTCTTTCGGAGCTCGGCTACGGCACCCCCGACCCCGGCGAGACGCTACCCGACCTGCTCGGCAGCACCGCGGCCAAGCCGCAGGGCTTCAACTTCGCCCAGTACACCAGCCCCGAGCTGGATACCAGGCTGGACCGGATGCTGAGCCTGAAGGGCGAGGAGCGCAAGCAGGCGGTGACGGAGATCCTCACCGAGACCGCGAAGCAGATGCCCTATGTCCCCCTCTACTACGTTCACTATGGTATTGCGCTGAATGAGAAGTTCACTGAGAAGATCGGCCCCTGGACGATCCAGCAAATTGCCTCCATCAAGCCTGCCGGCAACTGAGCACAGAGCGGAGTAGGCAGATGGACCTCGCCAAAGTGGCGACCAAGCGGCTGGGCGCGGTGGTGGTACTGCTGCTGGCGCTGTCCGTGCTCACCTACGCGCTGCTCGCCCTCGCGCCGGGCGGGCCCGAGCAGGCACTGCTGGGCGATCGGGCCTCCACGCCCGAGACAAGGGCGGCGATCCGCGCGCTGTACCACCTGGACGAACCCTTCCCCGTGCGTTACTGGGAGTGGCTGACCGGGGCGCTGTCGGGAGACTTCGGCAGCTCCATCTACTTCCGGCAGCCGGTGTTGTCGGTGATCGGCGATCGGCTGCCGGTCACCACGACGCTGGCCGGTTTCGCGATCCTGCTGACCCTGGCCGTCGGCATCCCGGCGGGGCTGGCCGCCGGCCTGCGCCGCGGCGGTGCCCTGGACCAGGGCATCACCTTCAGCACCCTGGTCGCGCTGGCCTTCCCGCCGTTCGGGATCGCGCTGGTCCTGCTGTACACCTTCGGGGTGGCGCTGCAGTGGGTGCCGATCTACGGCTCCGACCAGATCAGCAACTACGTCCTGCCGGCGACCGCCCTGGCCATGGGCCAGGCGGCCATCGTGATCCGGCAGACCAGGGCCGCGGCCCTGGACGTCGGCGGCCAGGACTACGTCACCTTCGCCAGGGCCAGAGGGCTGTCGCGGCTGCGGATCTGGGGCGGCTACTCGCTGCGCAACGCCGCTCTGCCGGTGCTCACCGTCGCGGGGCTGCTGGCCGCGGGGAACCTGACCGGCGCGGTCTTCGTGGAGCAGGCATTCAGCCTGCCCGGCCTCGGCAGCCTGCTGATCCAGGCCGTCAACCAGAAGGACATCCCCTTGGTACAGGCACTGGTCCTGCTCGGCGGCACCGTCGTGATCGCGGTGAACCTGCTCGTCGACCTCGCCTACATGGTGGTCGACCCGCGCGTCAGGCATGGAGCCTCCACGAGGGCGGAGGCGTGAGCGCCGTGGCGGCGCCGGCCGCAGGAAGCAGGATCGCGCCCCGCCGGGTGCTGGGCCTGATCTCCCTGGTCGTGCTGGTGGTCATCGCGCTGGCGACGCTGCTCGGCCCGTGGCTGGCGCCCTACGACCCCGGCGCCCAGAACGCCGCACTCGGCGCCGTGGGGCCGGGTGCCGACCATCTGCTCGGCACCGACAACCTCGGCCGCGACGTGTTCTCGCGGCTGCTGGCCGGGGCGCGCACCGCGCTGATCGGCCCGATCTTCATCGCCGCCGGGACCACCGCGCTGGGCACCACGCTGGGCCTGCTCGCCGGGTTCCGGCGGGGCTGGCTGGACGCGATCATGATGCGGCTGACCGACCTGATGTTCGCCCTGCCAGGGCTGCTCATCCTCATCGTGGTGGTCGGGGTCGCGGGCGGGTCGTACGTCACGGCGGTGGTCGCGCTCATCGTGCTCGGCGCCCCCGTCGACATCAGGGTGATCCGCAGCCTCGCGCTCAGCCAGCGGGAACTGGCCTACGTCGACGCGGCGCGCACGATGGGTCTGTCCGACCGGCGGATCATGTTCCGCCACGTGCTGCCCAACCTGGCGCCGACGGTGACCTCCAACCTGCTGCTCAGCTTCGTCTTCGCGCTGATCGCCCTGTCAGGCCTGTCCTTCCTGGGCATCGGGCTGCCGGCCGGCACCCCGGACTGGGGGCTGATGATCCAGGAGAACCGGACGATCCTCGACCTCAACCCATGGGCCGCGGTGGCGCCCACCCTGCTCATCACGATCACGGCGGTGGCGGCCACGATCCTGGGCGACAAGATCTTCGAGCGCCTCAGCGCCGGGAAGGAGCTCACCGCATGAGCGACGAGCTGCTCAGGGTCAGCGGGCTCACCGTCAGCCTCGCGGACCGCCGGATCGTCGACGACGTCGACCTGGTGGTCGGCTCCGGTGAGACCGTGGGCCTGGTCGGCGAGTCAGGCAGCGGGAAGTCGCTGACCGCGCGGGCGGTCGCCGGCCTCCTGCCGCCGACGCTGACCGCAGGCGGTTCGGTACGGATCTCCGGGACCGAACTGATCGGCGCCTCGGAACGGGCGCTTCGCAAGATCCGCGGCCGGCGGATCGGGCTGCTCATGCAGGACCCGTTCGCGATGCTCAACCCACTGCTGACCGCCGGTGCCCACATCGCGGAGTCGCTGCCGCGCGGAGCCAGGCGCGACAGGCAGGAGGTGGTCCGCCGCCTCGCCGAGGTCGGCATCACCAACCCCGACGTGGCGCGCCGTTACCCCTTCCAGCTCTCCGGCGGCATGCGGCAGCGGGTCGCCATCGCCGCCGCCCTCGCGGGAGATCCGGAGCTGCTCATCGCCGACGAGCCCACCACGGCGCTCGACGCGACCATCCAGCATGAGATCATGCAGCTCCTGGCCCGCATCCAGGAGTCCCGTGGCATGGCCGTCCTCCTGATCACACACGACCTGCGGGTGGCCTTCCAGCTCTGCGACCGGGTGCAGGTCATGTACGCCGGTCGAGTCCTCGAATCAGGGGAGAGCAAGGCTCTGGCCACCGGTCCCGGACATCCCTACACCCTCGGCCTGATCAGTGCCCTGCCGGCCGTGGAACGCACCGCTGTCCGGTTGGAGGGCATCCCGGGCTCGGTCCCCAGGGCCGCGGACGTCGCCTGCCAGTGCGCCTTCGCCGACCGGTGCGGCCAACGGCAGGACGACTGCCTCACCGATCGGCCGCCGCTGCGACTGCTGGACTCCGGCCGGCTGACGGCCTGCAGGTACGACGTGGTTCCTACCGGGTCGGTCGCCGCGCCCGCGACCGTGCCCTCCGCACGCAAGGCCTCCTCCGGCGGCCCGCTGCTGCTGGTCGAAGGCCTGCGCAAAAGGTACGGCCAGGCCGTCGCGCTGGACGGCGTGGATCTGCGGATCGAACCGGGAGAGCGTCTCGGGCTGGTCGGCGAGTCAGGCTCCGGCAAGACGACGCTGGCCCGCTGCCTGCTCGGCCTGGTCGACCCCAGCGGCGGCAGCATCCAGCTCGGCGGCATGGACACCACGCGGCTGCGACGCCTGCCCGCCGCGCGGCAGCGTGAGGTGCGGCCCCTGGTGCAGTGCGTCTTTCAGGACCCGTCCACCTCGCTCAACCCGGCCATGACGGTCGGCGCGACCCTGGCAGAGGCAGCCGCCCTGGCCGAGGAGCAGAACCGGCGCCCGGTCGGCGAGATGCTGGAGCTGGTCGGCCTGCCGAGCGGTTACGCCAAGCTGCGGCCGCGTCAACTGTCGGGCGGGGAGAAGCAGCGGGTGGCCATCGCCCGGGCTCTCGCGGTCGGCCCGGCGCTGCTGATCTGCGACGAGCCGACCGCCTCGCTGGACGTGTCGGTGCAGGCCCACATCCTTGAGCTGCTGCGTGCCGTCAACTCGGAACTGGGGACGGCGCTGCTGTTCGTCACACACGACCTGGCCGTTGTCCGGCAGGTCACTGACCGCATCGTGGTGTTGCTGCACGGCAAGGTGGTCGAGACCGGTGTCACCGCGTCCGTTCTGGACTCGCCCGGCCATGATTACACCCGCCGGCTCGTCGCCTCGGTGCCGACCTTCGCGAGGAGCGACGCATGAACGACCTGATTCTGACCGGCGGCCAGGTCTACGACGGATTCGGGAACCCGCCCATCACCGCCGACGTCGCCGTCTCGGCAGGCCGGGTGACCGCCGTCGGCGCCGGGCTCGGGCCGGCCAGGCGGACGGTCGACGTGGACGGGCTGGTCGTGGCACCCGGGTTCGTGGATCCGCACAGCCACTCGGACAGCGTGCCGTTCCTGCCGGACGCCCAGCCGTTCAAGCTGTTCCAGGGAGTGACCACGGAGATCGTCGGCAACTGCGGCTTCTCCATGGGGCCTGCCGACCCGGCCACGGCGGGGCTGGCCCCGGTCAGCCTCGGGGGGCAGACGTTCGCGACGTTCGCCGAGTATCTGGACGCCGCTGAGGCGGCAGGGCCGAGCAACCACCTCGCCGCGATGGTCGGGCACAACACGGTGCGGCTGATGGTCGCGGGCATGGATCGGGAGCTGCCACCCGGTGGGCTGGACATGATGCGCGCGCATGTGGAAGAGGCGTTCAGGGCGGGAGCCTGCGGGTTCTCCAGCGGGCTGGAGTATGTGCCCGGCGCCTACGGCGACAGGGCGGAGCTGGTCGCCCTCGCGCTGGTCGCCCACCGGTACGGCGGGATCTACGCCACCCACAGCCGTAGCGAGAGCGAGGGCCTGGCCGACGCGCTCGACGAGGCGATCGAGGTGGCCAGGTCCGCCGGCATCAGGTTGCAGGTGTCGCACTGCAAGGCGTCCGGGCGTGCCGTACACGGGTCCGCAAAGATGATCCTGGACAAGCTCGCCCAGGCCAGGCGCCAGGGCGTGGACGTCTGTGGCGACCAGTACCCCTACCAGGCGTTCTGCACCGCCCTGGCCGCGATGCTGCCTCCCGAGGCCTGCGAGGGCGGGATCGACGCGATGCGCGCCAGGCTGGCCGACCCCGCCACCAGGGCCGCGCTGCTGGCCACGGCCGAGGGGCCGTCAGGGACCGGCGTCGGGCTGTGGCGCGAGCTCCACCCCGAGGACCTGCAGATCCTGGAGCACACCGACCCGGCGGTGGCCGGCCGGACCCTGGCCCAGGTGCTGAACGGGCGCGAACCCTGGGACGCGCTGTGCGACCTGCTGATCGCCGACCCCCACGCGGCCACCGTGTGCCACACCATGCACGAGGACGACGTACTCGCGATCATGGCGGACCCGCTGGTGGCCATCGGATCAGACAGCGGCCTGCCGTTCGGGACGAACCACCCGCGCACCTTCGGCACCTTCCCCAGGTTCCTCGGCGACTACGTCCGCGACCAGGGCGTGGTGGGGCTGGCCGAGGCCATCCGCAAGGTCACCTCCGCCACCGCCGCCCGGTTCGGCCTGGCCGACCGGGGCTGGCTCGGGCCGGGCGCCGCGGCCGACCTGGTGGTCCTCGACGAGGCCGCGATCGGCCACGCCGGCACCTACGAGCAGCCGGACGTCCGTCCGACCGGGATGGTGCACGTCCTCCTTGAGGGCGAACCCGTGATCGTCGACGGCGAGTTCACCGGGGTACGGCGTGGCCGGATGCTCCGATCAGGGCGCCGATGAGCGTCCCGGCAGGCATCACGCCGGGTGTGCTCCTGCGCTCATGCCCGTAGTTTGGTGTGGATCATGGAGGGGCGGAGGGGTCGGGGTGCCGTAGTGAGGCCATCCGGGCCGCCACCGCCCGCACCGGGGAAAACGCCGGGCGACCGGCCCGGTCCTCATACAATGACCCGATGGTCACCCCCGTGAGCGGTCCCGAAGTGAGCGACGCGTTGCGAGTGCTGCACCGCGTCTTCGGCTACGACTCGTTCCGGGAAGGCCAGCAAGAGATCATCGACCACGTCGTCGACGGCGGCGACGCGCTGGTGCTCATGCCCACCGGCGGCGGCAAGTCGCTGTGCTACCAGATCCCCGCCCTCGTGCGAGAGGGCGTCGGCGTGGTCGTCTCCCCGCTCATCGCGCTCATGCAGGACCAGGTCGACGCCCTGACGGCGCTCGGCGTGCGGGCCGGGTTCCTCAACTCCACACAGGACTCCGACGAGCGCCGGGAGGTCGAGTCCGCCTTCCTCGACGGCGAGCTCGACCTGCTCTATCTGGCTCCGGAGCGGCTGCGGCTCGACTCGACGCTGCGGCTGCTCGACCGCGGCACGATCTCCCTGTTCGCCATCGACGAGGCGCACTGCGTGGCCCAGTGGGGACACGACTTCCGCCCCGACTACCTCGCCCTGTCCACGCTGCACGAGCGCTGGCCCGCCGTGCCCCGCATCGCGCTGACCGCGACCGCCACCGAGGCCACCCACGCCGAGATCGCCTCCCGCCTGAACCTGGAGAAGGCCCGGCACTTCGTGTCGAGCTTCGACCGCCCGAACATCCAATACCGCATCGCGCCGAAGAACGAGCCCCGGCGCCAGCTGCTCACTCTGCTGCGCACCGAGCACTCCGGAGACGCGGGCATCGTCTACTGCCTGTCGCGCTCCTCGGTGGAGAAGACCGCCGAGTTCCTGGTGGGCAACGGCATCCAGGCGCTGCCGTACCACGCGGGGCTCGACGCGCGCACCCGGGCCGCCAACCAGGCGCGCTTCCTGCGTGAGGACGGCCTCGTCATGGTCGCCACCATCGCCTTCGGGATGGGCATCGACAAGCCCGACGTGCGCTTCGTCGCCCATCTCGACCTGCCCAAGTCCGTCGAGGGCCGACGCCCATCCCGCACGACCCGTGCCGGTCCGCCCCGCGCGCCAGCTCCCGGGCCCGCCCCGCCGCCACGTGGTACGGCGTGGCGAGCAGGG
>NZ_JBSFPS010000189.1:0-19916 GCF_053588315.1 Streptosporangium sp. NPDC003464
GAAGCCCTGCGCGAGCTGTTCGGCGGGCACTACGCGAGCTGGACCGTGGCCGCGGGCGTCGCCGTGACCCTGGCCCTGTCGGTGGTCTGCGTGACGGTGGGCACCCGCGTCTTCAACCGCGAGAACGCCTGACCACCGGGCGGGACGGAGCGGCGGCGCCGCGGGCCCGGACGCGCCGCCGCCTCAGCCCGGTGGGCCGTAGGGCTCGATCCTCGGGTCGGCGTAGGGGCCGCCGCCCGCCTCGGGGTCGATCCGGCGGGCGGCCTCCTCGCTCACCCGCAGGCCGTACAGGCCCTGACCGGGATCGATGAGCACCAGGCCGTAGCCGGTGTCGACCTCCTCCTCCGACAGCCCCAGGCGGCGCATCGCCTGCGTGAGTGTCGCCTGGGGCGGGAGCCGTACGGTGACAAGGACCATGACCTCACGCTACGCGCATCGCCCTGCGGCGCAACGCGGCGAGTATCCCCGATGTGTCGGTGACGCCGTAGCCGTAGTCGTAGTCGAACCCGATGTCGCTGCGGTCGTCGGCGGTGCGGCGCAGCAGGGTGCGCAGCTGGGCGGGGGTGAGGGCGGTGGAGGACCACCGGGTGCGGACGGCCGCGACCAGGCCGGCGGCCACCGGGCAGGCGGCCGAGGTGCCCGAGTCGGGCTCGCCGTCGCCGAAGGCCTTGGAGCCGGAGAAGTGGGTGTAGGAGCAGACGTCGGGCTTGCGGAGGGTGAGGCGGCCGGGCCCCTGGGAGGAGTATCCGACCCGCTGGCCGTTGGTGTCGACGCCCCCGATGGACAGCACGCCCGGATGGGAGTTGGCGCCCGTGATCGGCCGGTCCGGGTAGGCGCACCGCCTGTCCTTGCAGTCGCGCCCGCAGTTTCCGGCGGCGAACAGCACGTCGGCGCCGGCCTGCTCCAGGCTGGAGATGATGAGGTTGAACGGGTGCGCGGGGTTGTCGGAGTAGTTGCCCGGGTGGCCGACGGGGAAGTCCCAGCGGGGGGAGAAGGAGCCCCAGCTGTTGGTGATCACCAGGGAGCGCGACTCCGCGGGCTGGGCCTCCAGGACGGTGCGCAGGTGGGCGAAGGCCGCCACCGCGTCCGACAGCAGGCCGTCCAGGGCCGAGCCGCCGGGGCGCTGGGAGAGCAGCACGGGGATGTCGATCAGCGACGCCCGCGGGGCGGCGATGAGCGCGTCGAAGGCGCACATCGTGCCGTGGTTGACCGGGAACTCGCCCGGCTCGCCGCTCACCCCGTCGGGGCTCCAGCTCCGCTCCCTGTCCAGCAGCAGGTCCCGGCCGAGATGGTGCTTGACGTGCGCGGCGTTGATGCCGGTGTCCAGCACCGCCAGCGCGACGCCCGACCCGTCGAGCCCCTCGGCGTGCAGCTCGGCGGCGTGCACCAGCCGCTCCACGTCGTGCCAGTCGCCCACGGGGGCGTCGCCGCCGCAGGTGAGGTTGGTCTCGATCACCGGGTCGGCGTAGATCCCCACGACGTCGTTGCGGAGGGTGGGCAGCAGGGTGAGGCGGGTGGACAGCTCGTCGTCGGAGATCTCCCCGCGGACCATGACCGAGGCGTCGTCGGCGGCGAGGGAGAAGGTCAGGGCCTGGTTCAGGGAGAGGGGGTCGCCCCCGGCCGCGGGCACGGGACGCGGCACGGCGACCGGCGTGTAGGAGGGGTCCAGGACGACGCCGGGCAGCCGGTCGGCGACGTCGGCCGTCGTCGTGGTCACGCCGGGATCGGCCACCGCCGCGACGACGTCCGGGGAGGGGCGGAGCTGGATCAGGACCCGCATGGTGCACCACCAGGATTCGGGGGATCGGACTCCACCACGTTCCTTCATCCGCCTCGATCGCGTCCAGCCATTCAAACCAGCGTGTATCGGTATCAGCCCACCTGAAGCCCGCAAACCGCCGACACTTATTTCCTTCCCTGGGGGCATGACGGTCACTAGCGTTGGACGGCATGACCGCAGCGGCGGAGACGACGCCACCCCCCCATTCCGATGTCCTGTCCACGCACTGGCTGGGCACCCGGCCGAGACTGGTCGTGGCCAGCGCGTTCATGCTCTTCCTGGAGCTGGCGCTGATCCGGTGGACCGGATCGAACATCGTGCATCTGAGTTACTTCACGAACTTTGTCCTGCTCGGCTCGTTCCTCGGCATCGGGCTCGGGTTCCTCCGGGTGGGGCGCACGAGGCGGCAGCCGTACTACTCGCCGATCGTGCTGGCCGTCCTCGTGCTGGTCATCCTGTTCTTCCCGGTCACGGTGGACCGGCAGACCGAGGGCGTCCTGTACTGGACGAGCCTGAGCACCCAGGGGCCGCCGCCCTGGCTGATCCTGCCGGTGATCTTCGCGGCCGCGGCGGTGGTGCTGATGGGCCCGGCCGAGCTGGTCGGGCGGTGCTTCCCCGAGCTGGACCGGCTGGAGGCCTACCGCTACGACCTGATCGGCAGCCTCACCGGCATCGCGCTGTTCACCGCCCTGTCCTTCCTCAGCGCGCCCCCGGTCGTGTGGGGGGTGATCGCCGCGGCCGCCTACGTCGTGCTGCTGTGGCCGCGCAACGTCTGGGGGAAAGTCGCGCTGGCCGTCCCGTCCCTGGTCGTCGTCGGAGCGCTCGCGGTGGAGACGCTGACGGCGGGGGCGCTGTGGTCGCCTTACTACAAGGTGACCTACGACCGGCTCGACTACGCCGGCGTCCCGGTGATGGACATCCAGGTCAACGGTATCCCGCACCAGCAGGCCGTCCCGGCGGCCAGCCGGCTCCAATGGGAGCGCCAGTACGCGCTGCCGTACGAGCGGGCCGCGGCGCGGAAGCTGGACGACGTCCTGATCGTCGGCGCGGGCAGCGGCACCGACGTGGCCATCGCGCTGTCCAAGGGCGCCAAGCACGTGGACGCGGTGGAGATCGACCCCAAGCTCCGCGAGCTCGGCGGGACCTACCACCCCGACCGGCCCTACGCCGACCCCCGCGTCACCACCGTCGTCACCGACGGCCGCGCCTTCCTGGAGCGCACCTCCGGCAAGTACGACCTGATCCTCTTCGCGCTGCCCGACTCGCTCACCCTGGTCTCCGGGGCGAGCTCGTTGCGGCTGGAGAGCTACCTGTTCACCCAGCAGGCCATGGAGGCGGCCAGGGACCACCTCAAGCCCGGCGGCACCTTCTCGATGTACAACTACTACCGGGAGAGCTGGCTGGTGGACCGGCTCGCCGCCACCATGCAGGCCGCCTTCGGCCACAAGCCGTGCGTGGACATCGTCAGCGAGACCGGCCAGCAGGCCGTGATCACCGCGGGTCTCAGTCCCCAGGCCCAGAGCTGCGGCGCGGAGTGGGCCGGCGCGACCGCCGCCACCCCGCCGCCGACGGGCGACGACCGGCCGTTCCTCTACCTGAAGGACCGCACGGTCCCGCAGATCTACATCATCACCCTCGGCCTGATCCTGATCGTGAGCATGCTCGCCGTCCGGGCCGTCGCCGGGCCGTACACCCGGATGCGCCCCTACGCCGACCTGTTCCTGCTGGGCGTGGCCTTCCTGCTGCTGGAGACCAAGAGCGTGACCGGCTTCGCGCTGCTGTTCGGCACGACCTGGGTGGTCAACGCCATCGTGTTCGCCGGGGTGCTGGTCGCGGTGCTCGCCGCGGTGGAGGTGACGCGCCGCTTCAGGATCCCGCCGCTGCCCGTCATGTACGGCGTGCTCCTCGGCGGGCTGGTGCTGGCCTGGCTGGTGCCCAACTCCTGGCTGCTGGGCCTGCCGCTGCCGCTGCGGGCGCTGGTCGCCGTGGTGGTGGCGTTCCTGCCGATCTTCGCGGCCAACGTGGTGTTCGCCAAGCGCTTCGCCGACTCCGGCGACGGCACGACGGCCTTCGGCGCGAACCTGCTGGGCGCGATGGTCGGCGGCTGCCTGGAGTATCTGGCGCTGGTCATCGGCTACCAGGCCCTGCTGATCGTGGCGGGCCTGCTCTACCTCGGCGCCTTCGCCCTATTGCCCCGCGGGGCCAAGGCCGCCTGAGCGCCGGCGGGAAAGACGGTGGCCCGGCTCCCCAGGGGGAGCCGGGCCACGCGGGCGCGGGGAGGGGTCAGAACCCGCAGAGCTCGCCGAGGGACTTGGCTCCCTTGCCGTTCTGGGTGGGGGTCTGGCTCGGCCGGACCGTCTCGGTCCTGCTGGGCGTCGGGGCGGGAGAGGCGCCGCTCTCGCCGGGCGAGGCCGTCGCGCCGGGGGAGGCGGTCACGCCGGCCGCCAGGGCGCGGCGGCTGGGCTGGAGCGACTGGCGCAGCGCCTTGGCCGCCGCGGTGCGGATCTTCGGCCAGTCGGGGGAGCCGGTGTAGAACTCCGGCGGCACGAACTGCAGGCTGGTGATCCTGGCGTTCTTGACCCTGAGGCCGAGGTCGGTCACGTGCTCCAGCAGCTCGCGGGGGATGTTGGTCTTGGCCATCCGCTTGGCCACATTCGCGATCTTGACGAAGTTGGTGAGCACCACCTGGGGGGTGGCCTGCTGGGCGAAGGCGCCGATGACGCACCGCTGGCGGGCCATGCGGGAGAAGTCGTCGCTGCCGACGCGGGAGCGCCCGTACCAGAGCGCCTCCTCGCCGGACAGCGTCTGGTAGCCGGCCTTGATCGTGCCCGCGGTGCCGTAGAGACCGCCCCACTTGACGTCGGTGTCCACCCGGATCTTCAGCCCGCCGATGGCGTCCACCAGGTGGGCGAAGCCGAACATGTTCACCAGGGCGTAGTAGTCGATCTTCAGGTTGAGCGTGTGGCCGATGGCGTCCATGAGCGCCCGGGGGCCGCGCTGCTCGTTCTTGCCCGGCACGATCTCGGGGTGGTCCTCGCCGTACTGCCAGACCTCGTTGAGCAGGCCGCCGTTGGGCAGCTCGCGCATGAAGCCGTTGGGGAAGTGCTTGGCGAGCGGGGTGCCGGGGGTGAAGCGGACGTGCTGCAGGTTGCGGGGCAGGCTGAACATGACCGTGTTGCCGGTGGCGACGTGCACGCTCGCCACGGTCATGCTGTCGGTCCGCACGCCCTCCCGGTTGCCGGCCCCGTCGCCGCCGATGAGCAGGAAGTTCACCCGGTCGCGCCCGCCCCACGGGTCCTCGTGCTTGATCGGGGCCGCCGTCGGGTCGTCCTTGACGGTCGGGAAGAGGCTGTTGGCCGTCTCCTTGACGGTCAGCACCGTGCTCGCGGCCAGCGCGAACGGCGCCATCACCGACACGCACAGCAGGCCGACCACGACGCCCGAGACGACCTGCCCGCTGCGGTTCAGCCGGTTGGGTTTCAGGGAGATGTAGGACGACAGCACCAGCAGGAACCAGACGAGCGCGCCGAGCCCGGCGATGAGCGCCCCGGCCAGGAGCGTGCCGTCCCGGGTGATGAAGCCGGTGTTGCCCGATCCGTACATGATGAGACCGCCGGCCAGCGCGGCCACCAGCAGCACGCCGAAGACGCCCAGCAGGATGTAGCCGGTGCGGCGGCGCCCGGCGCGCAGGTGCGCCGCGCCGGGCAGGACCGCCGACAGCAGGGTCCAGCCGATGAGCGAGGCGGTCGTCAGCGGCCTGGCGAACTGCGGCCGGCCCTTGCCCTCGGGCGCCTGGCCGGGCGCCGGAGGGCCGGCCGCGGGCACCGGCCCGGGCTGCCCGGCCGGCTCCCGCGCCGGTGCGGGTCCCCCCGTCTGCGCGGAGGTCTCCGCCGTCCGCTCGGGCTGCCCGGCCTGGCCGGTCTCCGGCCCCCCTACGGCCGGCGCCCCGGGGAGGTCCTGCGCGCCGCCGGTGCCGGGCTGCGCTTCACCGCCCGGGCCGCGCCGCCGAGTGCGCCGTTTCCCACCGTCGCCGGCGGGATCCCCCGAGTCTTGCCCAAGGCGCATCGTCACACCGCTTCCTACGTCTTATCCCGGTCAACCTGGCAAAACGGCCAAGATTCCCCGATTTCACAGAATTGCCAGGATTCTAGTCCCCATACCTGGACATGACAGACAGATGACCAATTCTCGGTTAACGGTCATCTAAGCTACGACGTCGTCGAAGCGGGGGCCAGCCAGGTGTTGCACTGGAAGGTCTTGTTCTTCTCGTAGCCCTGGCGGAACCAGCGATTGTTGTTGGCGGGCGAGCCGTGGTCGCGGGGGTGGCCCGGCCAGTCGCCGACCCGCGAGTAGAAGTAGTAGAGCGTGTTGCGCCGCGCCGGGGTCACCGGGTAGCTGGCCGAGACCGAACGCATGAACATCGCGCCGAAGCAGGTGGCCTGGAGCTCGAAGCGGCGGCTCAGCGCGAGCCTGCCGCTCTGGCTGCTGGAGCGCGAGGTCTGCTCCCACCAGGAGTCGGACAGGCCCGACATCTGCTGCACGTGATGCCCGTACTCGTGGGCCATCATGCTGACGATCGTGCCGTGCCAGTCGGTGATGTCGCCGTACTCCTTCACCAGGGCCGTGGTCGAGGCGTAGATGGTGAGGTTGCGCGGGCAGTAGTACGGCACGTTGCTGCCGGCCGAGGGGTAGTCCCCGCAGGCGCCGCGCCCCCGGGTGGAGGCGATGGCGTAGCCCGGGCGCTGCCAGCTCAGTCCCTGCGCGCGCATGATCTGCGACCAGCCCCTGTCCAGGCAGGTGGACGTCCTCATGATCAGTGCCTTGAGCTGGCTGCCGCTGCGGACGCTGGGCGAGCCCACCGGGCAGTTCACCCTGGGCAGGCCGCCGGTCCGGTAGAGGGTGTTGTTCTTCAGGCTGGTGTTGAGGGTCTGCCGCCTGGTCGGGACCGTGTCCGAGGTGGGCTCGGCGGAGGAGGTGGGTTCGGCTGAGGAGGTGGGTTCGGTGGAGCGCGATTCGGCGGGCTCCGGTGAGGCGGAGCTGTCCGTGGGTCTGTCGAACGGGCTGAAGGTGGGGATCGCGACCGGCGAGACCGGGTCCGCGTGGCGGTTGCTCTTGATCAGCGCGCCGACCACCACGAGCCCGACGAACACCAGCGCGACCACGCCGAAGACGCCGCCGATGATCGCCCCGGCGCCGCCGCCGGAGCGGGGGCGCTGCGGCTGCCACTGGGGCGGCGGATACGGCGGCCGCCGGTGCCGGGGGTCCGGCGGCGGGGGCGGCTGGCCGTACGGCATCCGCCCCTGCGGCGGGGGCGGGTATCCCTGTGCCGGGGGTGGCGGGTATCCCTGTCCGGGGGGTGCCGGGTGTCCCTGTCCGGGCGGGGGCGGGTATCCCGGCCCCGGACGGCCCTGGGGCGGCCCTTGGGGTGGTCCCTGCGGCATGGGCTGCTGCGGCGGATAGGCCTGGGGCGGTCCCTGCGGGGGGCGGCCCCGGTCCGGCGGGGGCGGCCCGGGGGCCGGCTGCGGCGGACGGCCGTGGCCCGGTGGGAGGCCCTGTCCCGGCGGGGGCGGGAGATACCCCTGCCCCGGAGGCGGCGGGTAGCCCTGTCCTGGGGGCGGCGGATAACCCTGTCCCGGCGGGGGCGGATAACCCTGAGGCGGTCCTTGCGGAGGTCCCTGGTGCGGTCCCTGCGGCGGGGCGGGGGCCCATGCGGGCGGCTGCTGGGCGGGGTACGGGTGTCCCTGGGGCGGGGGTGGTGGAGGGTAGTGCCCGTTGCCTGTCACGCTGTCTCCCCGTTAACCCGAGCGTCCGATATGGCATGAAAGCCCGGACCTTTGCCGAATTTGGGGCGTAAGCATACTGATTTCTCACCCGTCACGGATGTCGCTGCGTTCGATTACATTCCGAAATCATCCGAGGTGATCTCCGCGATGTGCGGGACCGGGCCGGGCACTGTGATTTAGCTTCAAAACCATGAATCTGCAGCAGCTCCGCTATGTGGTCGCGACGGCGGAGCACCGCACCATGACCGATGCGGCCAGGTCGCTGTACATCGCACAACCTGCGCTTTCCCGTGCGATCAGAGACCTCGAACGAGAACTCGGGATGACGTTGTTCGCCCGTTCCGGGCGTGGCGTGGTCGTCACGGCGCAGGGGCGCCGGGTGGTCAAGCTCGCCAGGGAGGCGCTCGACGCGGTCCGCGAGATCGAGGAACTGTCCAGCCACGGAGACTCGGAGGCCGAACTCCGGATCGCCTCCACCCCCAGCCTCGAACCGGGGCTGGCCGGACGTCTCCTCCCCGCCTACAGTGCCGAGCACCCCGGAGTGCGCGTGCACATCGTCCGCTGCGACGGGCGGGACGGCGTGGTCAACGCCATCAGGGACCAGCGGGCCGACCTCGGCCTGACGGACCTGCCCGTCCCCGCCGACCTGATCAGTCACCCGCTGGAGCGTCAGGAGATCGTGCTGATCTCCCCGCCCGGCCTGGACCTGCCCGACCCGGTGCCGATGAGCAGGCTCAACGGCATGCGGCTGGTCCTGCCGGTCCCCGGCAGCGCCCGGCGCAGGGAGTTCGACGCGCTGTTCGCCAAGTACGGCGTCGCCCCGGTGCCGACCGTGCAGCTGGACGAGCGGGGCAACTGGCTCAACACCGTCCGCTCGGGCGCGGCCTCCCTGCTCTGGTACCGGGGGATGGCCGAGCAGGCCGCCCGGGCCGGGCTGGTGGTCCGTCCCCTCGATCCCTCGGTCCGCCGGGTGATCGCCCTTGTCCACGCGCGACGGCGGCTGCCCGCCATCGCCCAGGAGTTCTTGTCGGTGGCCGAAGGTGGGTCGGCCGCCTAGGAACGTCACGTCCTTTCGAAACCCCCCAGAGGCGGCGCAGGTGGGAGCGCCTGCCTCTCCGACACCGGGCGATAGGCTCGGTCTCGATGACTATCTTGCGCCTGCGTGGCCGTGAGTTCCGGCCCGGCGAATTCGCGATCATGGCGGTGGTCAACCGCACCCCGGACTCCTTCTTCGACAAGGGGAGGACCTACGGCTTCGAGGCCGCCCTGGAGGCGGTGGCCGGGGCCGTCGACGGTGGCGCGGACATCGTGGACATCGGCGGCGTCAAGGCGGGCCCCGGCGACGAGGTGGACCCCGCCGAGGAGATCCGCCGGGTGGCCGATCTGGTCGCGGCGGTCCGGGAGCGCCACCCCCGGCTGATCATCAGTGTCGACACCTGGCGGGCCGAGGTCGGCGAGGTCGTCGCCGAGGCGGGCGCCGACCTGCTCAACGACACCTGGGGCGGGGTCGACCCCGCGCTGGCGGAGGTCGCCGCCAAGCACGGCATCGGGCTGGTCTGCGCGCACGCCGGCCGCGTCGCCCCCCGCACCCGCCCGCACCGCATCGCCTACGCCGACGTGGTCGCCGACGTCATCGGCTACACCGTCGAGCTCGCCGAGCGGGCGGTCGCCGCCGGGGTCCGCAGGGAGTCGATCCTGATCGACCCGGCGCACGACTTCGGCAAGAACACCTGGCACTCCCTGGAGGTCAGCCGCCGCCTGGACG
Organism: Streptosporangium sp. NPDC003464; assembly: GCF_053588315.1. Taxonomy (NCBI): domain Bacteria; kingdom Bacillati; phylum Actinomycetota; class Actinomycetes; order Streptosporangiales; family Streptosporangiaceae; genus Streptosporangium; species Streptosporangium sp. NPDC003464. Next base: position 9,329 of record NZ_JBSFPS010000189.1, read on the forward strand.
AGATGGTGGCCACCGGCTGGCCGGTGCTCGTCGCGGTCTCCAACAAGGACTTCGTCGGCGAGACCCTCGGCGGTCTCCCGGTCGACGAGCGCCACGCCGGCACCATGGCGACCCTGGCGGTCTCGGCCTGGCAGGGCGCCCGGGTCTTCCGGGTCCACGACGCGGCCTCCGCCCGCACCGCGCTGGCCACCGTCGCCGAGCTGCGGCGTTAGCCTCGGGCTGAGCGGGAGGCGGGGCCGCCGGCGATCCCGTCCTCGGGTGGCGCGGGCCGGGCCGGGAAGAGGTCGGGCCACCCGCGGGGGGGACGGGTGGCCCGATGGCGAGACGGGACGTGTCTCGCTTTTCGCGTGGTCCTGCCGCTGCCGATCCCGGCGCCGCCGGGGCCCGTGGAGGGCGACCGGCACGCCTCCGCGAGGTGCGCGGGCGGCGATCGGACATCCCCATGGTCAACCAATGAGGATATTTACCGCAATATCCTGACTTGGGTAAATCAATTTGTTATGTACGTCGGCCGGCCCGCTCAGGCGTAGATCACCGACAGGAAGCGGATCAGGACCGCCTCACGCCTGTCGGCCGGCAGCGCGTCCAGGACCGCGTTGACCACGGCCATCTCCGGCTGGCCCGGCCCGCCGAGCTCCACCCCGACGGCCGCGGCGAGCTCGCCGAAGGCGGCGTCGTCCAGCGCGTCCAGGTCCAGCTCCGCGACGAGCTCCACCAGCCCCTCGGGCAGGGTCGCCGGGCCGCGCTCCCGCGCCGCCGCGGCGGACTCCGCGATCACCTCCAGCATCGCCTCCACCCCCCGCAGGGTCACCCCGGTGACCGTGACGTGGATGTTGGCCGGGATCCCCGCGTAGGAGAGCTGCGGCTGCAGGAACCAGCCGCGCCTGCGGGCCTCGTCGGACAGCACGAACACGTCCACCTCCTCCGAGCCGAAGGCGACCAGGGCCGAGTCGGGGTCGCCGAGCACCCGCAGGCCGGGGATCTCCGCGATGCCCTCGCGGAGCCGCCGGGCCGCCGCCAGGGTGGCGCGGCCGAGTTCGAGGTAACCCTCCCGGCCGAGGGCCTGGAGGGTGGCCCAGGCGCCGCCCAGCGGACCGGCGGACCTGGAGCTCTGCACGGTGGCGTTGATGACCGTGTAGCCGGGCCACGACGCCGACGCGAAGTAGGCCCTGCGCCGCAGCGCCGGGTCGGCGAACAGCACGACCGAGGCTCCCTTGGGGGAGTAGCCGAACTTGTGCAGGTCGCAGGAGAGCGAGGTGACGCCGGGCACCGACAGGTCGAACGGCGGGACCGGCGCCCCGGCCTCGCGCAGCCACGGCAGCAGCCACCCGCCCACGCAGGCGTCCACGTGGCAGAGCACGCCACGCGCGGAGGCGGCCGCGGCGATCTCGGCGACCGGGTCCACCACACCCTGCGGGTAGGAGGGCGCCGAGGCGACCACCAGCACCGTGTCCTCGGTGATCACCGCCTCGACGGCCGCCGCGGAGGCCCGGAACGTCTCGGGGTCGACCGGCACGGTGTCCACCGCCACCCCCAGGTAGTGCGCCGCCTTGTGGAAGGCCGGGTGCGCGGTGACCGGGACGGCCATCCGGGGACGCCCCGGCACCCGCCGCGAGTCCCGCGCGGCCTTCACCGCCAGCATGATCGACTCGGTGCCGCCGCTGGTGAAGATGCCGCAGCCGCCGCCCAGCAGCTCGGCGACCGCGCCGACGACCTGCTTCTCCATCTCCACCACGCTGGGGAACGCGGTCGGGTCGAGGGTGTTGACCTCCAGCATCTCGAAGTAGGCCCGGGCCGCGGCCTCGTGCACCTCCGGCCGCCCGGTGTCGTACACGTACGCGGTCACCTTGCCTCCGCGTACCGGCAGGTCGTCCTCCTTCAGCCGGGTGATCTCGGCGAGCAGTTCCTCGACGTCCCGGCCCTTCTCAGGCAGGTTCATGGATCTCCTTGGGTGATGCGGCTCGGGCAAGCCGGTGGTAGGCGATGACGAGAGGGAGGCTGAGCAGCATGAGCGCCGTCGGCAGGGCGGTGAAGCCGAGCAGCAGGCCGGTCAGGGCCGGCCCGGCCTGGGCGGCGGGGGCGTCGAACGGGCCCGAGGCGAACCCGCTCACGGTCAGCACCAGGGCGAACAGCCCCGGCCCGACCGCCATGCCCGCCGTCTCCCCGGCGGTCCACAGGCCGGTGAACGCGCCTGACTGGGCGTGCCCGGTGCGGGCGGCGTCGGCGTGCACGGTCTCCGGGAGCAGCGACAGCGGCAGCAGTTGCAGGGCCGCGTAGCAGACGCCGATCAGGCCGGTGAGCAGGAGCGTGCCCGCGACGGAGGCCGAGCCGAGCACCGGGACGAGCGCGGCCGCCGCCGCCGCGAACCCCGCCACGGCCACGCGGTAGCAGGCCACCATGCCGAACCGGCGCGCCGCCCGCGTCCACAGCGGTACGGCGAGCGCGCTCGGCCCCACCATGCACACGAACATGACCGAGGTCAGCCCGTAGTCGCCCAGCCGGTGGACCGCCACGTACGGCGCGCCCGCCAGCATCACCGCCACCCCCAGGGACTGGGTCACGTACGCGGCCAGCAGCGCGAAGAAGGGCCGGTTCCCGCGGGCCGTCCGGAAGGCGGCCACCAGGCCGAGCGGCCGGGCGCCCGGCCGGGAGACCACCCACCGGGTGGACAGGGCGGCGGACAGCAGAGCCGCCGTCATCACCGCGCCGACCGCCGCGCCCATCACCGCGTATCCGCTCCGGCCGCCGCCGCCCAGGCTCACGAGCTCCGGGGCCAGCCCTCCGGCGACCAGGATGCCCAGGGTCAGGCAGACGATCCGCCAGGACATGATCCGGGTGCGCTCCGCCGTACCGCCGGACATCTCGGCCGGCAGCGCCACGTAGGGCACCTGGAAGCAGGCGAACGCCGAGGCGGCGAGCAGGAACGCGATCCCCGCCCAGGCCACGCCGGGCACCTCACCCGGGACGGCGAACATCGCGGCGAAGGCCACCGGCAGGGTGAGCGAGCCGAGCAGCAGCAGCCGGGTGCGGCGGCCGGTCCGCACGGCCTCGCGGTCGCTGGCGGCGCCGACGACCGGGTTGAGCAGGACGTCCCAGGCCTTGGGGGCGACCAGCACGGCCCCCGCCACGGCCGCGGAGACCCCGAGGACGTCGGTCAGGTAGAACAGCAGGAGCAGGCCGGGGACCGCGGAGAAGACGCCGGTGCCGACCGAGCCGAGGGCGTAGCCGAGCAGCCGTCCGCGGCCGAGCGGGGGCGCGGCCGCCGCGGACCGCGAGGGGGGATGTCCAGGTGGCAAGGAGGGGCTCCCGGGAGGAGGAGAGGGGGGCGGGGCGTCGGGAGAGGCGGGGTCAGGTGGGAGGGTCTCCCTGGAGATGGGCGGTGAGGTGCATCATCCGATGGAGATGGGCACGGAACCTGCGCATGGCCTGAGGGTCGTCCATCCGCCTGCGGTTGCCCTGCTGGTCGAGCACCCCGCTCTGGGAGAAGCTGTTGGCGCACCAGATCATCGACCAGATGAGGTATTCGATGTCGACGTCGCGGCGGATGTATCCGGCGGCCACCGCCGGTTCGAGCGCGTCCCAGATGAGACCGCTCAGCGGCTGGGTGTAGCGCCACTCCAGCTCGGTGATGTCGCTGGCGTCGGACAGCCAGCGGTGCATCCACAGCGCCGGCATCTCGGGGTAGGCCAGGCACAGGTCCAGGTAGTGGTCGATGAGCTGGTGCATGAGGGCCGACGCCTCTTCGGGGCTCGCCACGGAGGTGTTCTTGAGCACCCCTTCCAGGGAGGCCAGCTCGACCTGGTACATCCGTTCCATGACCTCGAGATACAGCTCGCGCTTGCCGCCGATGTGTCCGGTGACGGCGGCGACGTTGAGCCCGGCGGCCTCGGCGATCTGGCTGACGGAGGTCGCGTCGTAGCCCATGGCGGCGAACAGCCTGGTCGCGACCCGCAGGATCAGCTCCCGCTGACCGCCATCAGCGGAAGTCATGAAAGTGACGCTAGATCCGGATACATGCCCTGGCCAATCACTTGATGGACAAGCCTCGGTCAAGATAGCGGAAGCCGTACGGCGGCCCGCGGACGGGGGTTGCGCCCCTGCGCGGCCGGACTGTCAGAAGGGGCCTCCAAGGAGCGACTGTCAGAAGGGGCCTCCAAGGGGCGACTGTCAGAAGGGGCCTCCGAGGGGCGGGGGAGGGCCGGGCGCCGGGGGAGGGCCGCCGGGGGCCGGGGGCGCGTCTCCGGGCAGGCTGAGGACGCAGTGCAGCATCTGGTGCAGGTAGGCACGGAAGCGCCGCAGGGTCTCCGGATCCTCGGGGCCGACGCGGTTGCCGTCCTCGTCGAGCACCCCGCCGCGGGCGAAGGCGTGGGTGCACCAGATCACCGACCAGATCACGTACTTCAGGTCGGTGGAGCCGGAGGTCAGGGGCGCGAGGGCCTCGGTGACGTACTGGACCAGCGGCTGGACGTAGTGCCGGTCCAGCTCGGTGACGTCGCTGGCGTCGAACAGCCAGCGGTGCATCCACAGCGCGGGGAACTCGGAGTTCTGGGCGCAGAAGTCGATGTAGTCGTCGATGAGGCGGTGCACGGCGGCCGTGGCCTCCTCCGGCGCCGCGGCGGCGATCTCCCGGACCGACCTCTCCAGGCCGGCCAGCTCGGCCTGGTGCGCGCGTTCCATGACCGCCATATACAGATCCCGCTTCGAGCCGACAGACTCGGTGATGGCGGCGACGTCGAGCCCGGCGGCCTCGGCGATCTGGCTGACGGAGGTCGCGTCGTAGCCCAGGGCGGCGAACAGCCTGGTCGCGACCTGCAGGATCAGCTCCCGCTGACCGCCATCAGCGGAAGTCATGAAAATGACGCTAGATCCGGAAACGCGGCCGGGCCAATCACCCGACGGGCAAGCCTCGGTCAAGATAGCGGAAGCCGTACGACGGCCCGCAGGCCGGGGCGGGCGTCCTCCAGGTGGACCGCGCCGCCGTGGGCGTGGACGGTCTCGCGGACGATGGCCAGGCCGAGCCCGGCCCCGCCCTCGTCGCGGCTGCGCGCGCTGTCCAGCCGGGTGAAGCGGTCGAAGACCCGCTCCCGGTCGGGCTCGGGGATGCCGGGGCCGTCGTCGGTGACGGTCAGCACCGCGTCGGCGCCCTCGACGCGCAGCTCCACCGCCACCGGGGCGTGGGTGTGCCGCAGCGCGTTGTCCACCAGGTTGACCAGCACCCGCCCCAGGTCCAGCGCGTCTCCGGCCACCACGATCGCCCCGTCCGTCCCCTCCGGTGACACCGGCGGGCCGGGCGGCAGGCCGCCGATCCGCACGGTGACGGCCTCGCCGTACCGCTCGACGGCCTGGGGGACGAGCTGGTCCAGCTCCACCGGCTCCCGGCGGCCCGGCGCGCCGCCGCGCTCGTCCAGGCGGGCCAGCGCGAGCAGGTCCTCGGCCAGTCGGGCCAGGCGCATGGTGTCTTCCAGCACCCCTTCGGCCGTCTCCTGCCAGTCCTGGCCGTGCGGGTGGCCGAGCGCCACCTCAAGCTGGAGCCGGATGCTGGCCAGCGGGCTGCGCAGCTCGTGCGCCGCGTCGGAGACCAGGGCCCGCTGGCGGGCGTCGGCCTTCTCCAGCCTGGCCAGCATGTCGTTGAGGGTGACGGCCAGGCTGTGCACCTCGTCGCGGGCCTCGGGCACCGGCAGGCGCCGGGACCGGGCGGTGTCGGTGATCTCCTCCGCGCCCCGGCGCAGCGCGTTGATGGGCCGCAGGGTCCTGCCGATGATCATCCAACTGGCCCCGCCGAGCAGCACCAGCAGCAGCGGCGTGCCGCCGAGCAGCACGTGCCCGGCCGTGGTGATGCTGGCCTGCACCTCGCTGAAGGGGCGTGCGGCGATCACCGTCAGGCCCCGGTCGGCGCTGAGCACCCGCACCCGCAGCACGTGCGGGATCCCGTACGGCTCGCCGTTCAGGAACCGCGCCCGGCCCTCCCGGACCGCCGCCGCCCGCTCCCCGGAGTTCAGCAGCGGGACCAGCCGGTCGGTGCCGGCGGTGGCGTGGGTGATCCGCCCGGCGCCGTCGATCACCTGCAGGAGGGTGCCGTCCGGCGAGGTCAGCTCGCCCGGCAGCCGCTCGGCGTCGGCCAGCGAGACGGTGCCACGGGCCCGCTGGTAGATCGAGTCGTCGATGGTGGACAGCAGTGACCTGCCGAGCACGCCGATCATCACCCACGCCGAGACCGCCAGCGCCGCCGCCAGCACGGCCGAGGCCACCGCGGTCAGCCGGAAGCGCAGGCTCTTGCGCCGCCACCAGCCGACCGTGCGCCGCCCGTCCCGGGCGCCCGCCCGGGACGGCCGCTCAGCCGCCATCGCCGGCCAGCCGGTATCCGGCCCCCCGGACCGTCTGCAGCGCGCTCCGGGAGAACGGCGCGTCGATCTTGCGGCGCAGGTAGCCGACATAGACCTCGACCACGTTGGGATCGGTGTCGAAGGTGTCCCAGACGTGCTCCAGGATCTCCGCCTTGGAGACCACCTCGTCGTGGCGGCGCATCAGGTATTCCAGGAGCGCGAACTCCCTGGGCGTCAGCTCCACCGGCGTCTCGCCCCGGTGGACCCGCCGCCGCGCGGGATCCAGCGACAGGTCCCCGGCCTGCAGCACCGACGGGCGCCGCCCGGCGCCGCGCCGCAGCAGCGCCCTCAGCCTGGCCACCAGCACGACGTAGGAGAACGGCTTGGTCAGGTAGTCGTCGGCGCCCAGGTCGAGCCCGTCGGCCATGTCGTACTCGCCGTCCTTGGCCGACAGCATTAGGATCGGCACCCAGTTCTCCTCCGCCCGCAGATGCTTGCAGACGTTGTATCCGGAGATCCTGGGCAGCATGATGTCCAGCACCACCACGTCGTAGTCGCCGTGCCTGGCCAGGTGCAGGCCGTCCTCGCCGTCGTGCGCGAGATCGACCGCGAACCCCTCGGCCTGCAGCCCGCGCTGGAGCGCCGCGGCCATCCGCCGCTCGTCCTCCACGACGAGAACCCGCATCTCCCACCTCCTCCGCTGTCGGACCCATCTTCGACCAGCCGTCCTGAGAGGCGGCTGAGAACCCTGTGAGCCCTCTCAGTCTGTCTCAGCTCCGGCACAGGACCGCTCACGCAAGCTGCGAATGACAGGGATTGACGGCATACCGTGAGGGAGTGACATGTCAGAGCGAGCGAGACGAGGCCGCATGGTGAGGTGGAGCGTGCCGATCGCCGCGGCCGCGGTGGTCGCCGGCGCGATCGGCGCAGGTCCGGTGATCGCCGCGGTCCAGGGGGAGCCGGTGCTGCCCGAGCGCACCGCCGCACAGCTGCTGGCCGACGCCACCCAGGCCGCCAGGTCCGGCCTGAAGCCCATGTCGGGCACCGTGATGCAGACCGCCTCCCTCGGCCTGCCCGGGCTGCCGGAGGTGACGGGCATGGGCGGCACGTCGCCCGCGGCCCTGCTGGCCGGCTCGCACGAGCTCAAGGTCTGGTACGGCGGCGCCGACCGGCTCCGCTTCGCCCTCCCCGGGCGGATGAGCGAGACCGACCTGATCGTCAACGGCGACCAGGCGTGGCTGTGGGAGAGCGAGGCCAACAAGGCCACCCGGCTCAAGGGCGTCGACCAGGTGGAGCGCGACCACGACAAGGCCCTGCCCACGGCCACCACCCCGCAGCAGCTCGCCCAGGAGGTGCTGGAGCGGGCCGACGCCGGCACCGCGGTCAGCGTGAGCAACACCGAGAAGGTCGCCGACCGGCCGGCCTACCAGCTCGTCCTGACGCCCAAGGACACCTCCTCGCTGGTCAAGGAGGTCAAGCTGGCACTCGACGGGGAGACCCTCGTCCCGCTGCGGGTCCAGGTCTACGCCAAGAGCGCGGCCGAGCCGGCCTTCGAGGTCGGCTTCACCTCGGTGACGTTCACCCCTCCCGCCCCGGACAACTTCACCTTCACCCCGCCGGCGGGCGCGAAGGTGGAGGAGAAGTCGCTCGCCGACCTGGTCCGGGGCCCGGCGGCCGGGCAGGAGAGGGCCGAGCTGCTGAAGGGCGCGGTCACGACCGTGGGTGAGGGCTGGACCACGGTCGCGGTGCTCCCGCTCCCCGAGCAGGCGCTCACGGGCCAGGCCCAGCAGCAGGACGGGCGCCCCGCCGGCCAGGACACGGCCGCGATCGCCGACGCCCTGATGAAGTCGGCCAAGCCGGTCAGCGGGGCGTGGGGCAGCGGCAGGGTCATCCAGACCAAGCTGGTCTCCGCGCTGCTGACCGACGACGGCCGCCTGCTGGTCGGCGCGGTCACCCCGGAGAAGCTGACCGAGGCGGCCGGGCGGAAGTGAGCGAGATGCCGGGAGACACGCGACTCCTGGCGGGCGGCCGCGGAGACCGCGACGGCGGGTTCCACGGTGCGGGGCTCGACGAGAACCCGGGGGCGTCCACGGGGCGCCCCCGCCCGCCCGCCGTACCACGCCGACCGATGGGAGAGCAGTGCTGACCGTCCAGGAGGCGACGCCGCCCGCCGCGGTCCCCGCCGAAGACTGCTCGCTCGTCACCCGTGGGCTGACCAAGCGGTTCCGGGGCGGTCAGGTGGCCGTGGACGGCCTCGACCTGGCCGTGCCCCGGGGGTCGGTCTTCGGCTTCCTCGGCCCCAACGGCTCGGGCAAGACCACGACCATCCGCATGCTGCTCGGCCTGGCCGCGCCGACCGCCGGCACCTGGGAGCTGCTCGGCACGCCGATGCCGGCCGGGATGCCCGCGGTGCTGTCACGGGTGGGGGCGCTGGTCGAGGGGCCGGCGTTCTATCCCTACCTGTCGGGCGAGGCGAACCTGCGCCGCTACGACGCCGCCGACCCGGCCGCCGACCCGCGCACGGCCTCCGCCCGGATCGGGCTGGCCCTCGACCGGGTGGGGCTGGCCGCCGCGGCCCGCAAACGCTACCGGGCCTACTCGCTGGGCATGCGCCAGCGGCTGGCCATCGCCGCGGCGCTGCTCGGGCCCAGGGAGCTGCTGATCCTCGACGAGCCGACCAACGGCCTCGACCCGCAGGGCACCCGCGAGGTGCGGGGACTGGTCAGGGAGATCGCCACCGAGGGGACGACCGTGTTCGTCTCCTCCCACCTGCTGGCCGAGGTGGAGCAGATGTGCTCCCACGTCGCCGTCATGCGGAGCGGGCGGCTGGTCGCCCAGGGGCCCATCGCCGACCTGCGGGCCGGGGAGGTGGCGCGGATCCGGGTGGAGACACCCGACACCGCCGAGGCTGCGGCCGTGCTCGCCGGCCTCGGGCTGGCAGGGGTCCGCACCGGTGACGGCGAGGCCGGTGCCGAGCTGGGCTCCGCCGCCCCGGAGCGGATCTGCGCGGCGCTGGTGACCGCCGGCGTCGCCGTGCGCGGCCTGGCGGTGCAGCGGCCGAGCCTTGAGGACGTGTTCGTGGGCCTGACCGGGGAGGGGTTCGATGTCAACGGTTAGCGGAGGAGAGGTCATGGCCGCCGGCACGGGCGACGCGCCGCCCGCGGGGACGGGATCCGTGCCGCCCGCGCCCGCCGTACCCGGTCCCGGCGCGGGCACGGGTGCCGGCACGGGCACCGGCGCGGGCACGGGTCTCGGCATGGGCACGGGTGCCGTCCGGGCGCGGGCGGTGGGCGCCCCTCGGGCGTGGCTGAGGCTGCTCGGCTCGGAAGTGGGGCTGACCTTCCGGCGGCCGAGGAACATCGCCATGCTGTCCGTTCTCGCCCTGGTCCCGGTGCTGATCGGCGTCGCGCTGCGGACGTTCGGCGGGCAGGGCGAGGGCGACGACGGCCCGTCCATCTTCGGGCAGGTCACCGGGAACGGGCTGTTCCTCACCTTCGCCGCGTTCTCGGTCCTGGTGCAGTTGCTGCTGCCGGTCGCGGTCGCGGTGGTCGCCGGAGACTCCATCGCCGGAGAGGCGGGCATCGGCACGCTGCGCTACCTGCTGGCCGCCCCGGCCGGCCGGAGCCGGCTGCTGGCCGTCAAATACGCCAACGCCGTCGTCTTCTGCCTGGCGGCCGTCACCTCGATCGCGCTGTCCGCGCTGATCACCGGGCTGCTGCTCTTCCCGGCCGGCCCGATCACCCTGCTGTCCGGCGGGACGGTCCCCCTGCTCGACGGCATCCTCAGGATCGGCCTCGTCGTGCTGTACGTCACCGCGGGCATGGCGGCCCTGGCCGCCGTCGCGCTGGCGCTGTCGACGCTGACCGAGGTGGCCGTCGGCGCCATCGCCTCGACCGTGGTGTTCGTCATCGTCGCCCAGGTGCTCGGCGTCGTCCCGCAGCTCGCCGGGCTCCAGCCGTACCTGCTGAGCCGCTGGTGGAGCGGCTTCGACGGGGTGCTGCGCGACCCGGTGGCCACCGGTGACATGGGTCAGGGCCTGCTGGTCTTCGCCGCCTACGCCGTGGTCTTCGGCTCGCTCGCCTGGGCCCGCTTCACCGGCAAGGACGTCACCTGCTGAACCTCCGCCGGCGGGCCGGGCCCGGGCGCACGGAGGCCGCGCGGCGTGACACCCATGAGCAGTACCCCGTCCGCGTCTACGGCGGCCCGACCGCTCTCTACGACTACGGCGGGTTGAGGTTTCTCACAGATCGGAAGAGCGGGTGTAG
>NZ_JBSFPS010000190.1:0-19864 GCF_053588315.1 Streptosporangium sp. NPDC003464
ATCTGCTCAGCATCCACCGGCTGCTGGCCTCCCCGACGCAGATCCAGCGGCGTCTCCGGGCGGGGCGGCGGGCCCGGACGGTCCCCGCCACCCGGCCGCCTCGGACCGCGGCCATCGCCCGTCACGCTAGCCCGCGCACGCTACTTAGGCAAGCGCTTGCTCGGTATAACGCGCGGTAGTCTTGCCCGAAGATCCACACCTACGCGTTAGGCGATCATGCTCGACCAACGACTCCGCCCCACCATGCCGTACGCCGCCCTCGTCTTCGACTGCGACGGCACCCTCGTCGACACCGCCTCCGCCAACGAGACCGCCTGGCGCGCGGCCCTGGCGGACTGGGAGGTGGAGCTCGACCCGGCATGGTACCGGGCCCGCACCGGCCTGTCCGGCGACCGCCTGCTGGCCGAGCTGGAGACCGAGACCGGCGCGGAGCTGGACTACCCGGCGGTCCGGGCGGCGGCGCTCGACGCCTACCAGTGGCTGATCCACACCGTCACCCCCCACCGGCCGGTCGCCGCGGTCGCCGAGGCGCACCGGGGCCGGGTGCCGATGGCGGTCGCCTCCGGAGGGGCCCGCCAGGCGGTGGAGGAGACCCTGCGCGCCACCGGCCTGCGCCCGCTCTTCGACGCCGTGGTGACCAGGGACGACGTCCGCTACGGCAAACCCGCCCCCGACGTCTACCTGCTGGCGGCCCGGCTTCTGGACGTCGCCCCGCACGCCTGCGTCGCCTACGAGGACACCGACGAGGGGGTGGCCGCCGCGCTCGCCGCGGGGATGGCGGTCATCGACGTCCGCCCCTCGCTCCAGGACGGAACGCGGGACGGAACATGAGCGGCCGTCAAGCGCAGTCGAAGATCGTCTAAAATCTCCGGTGAGCCTCGTCCGATCGAGGCGCGGTCGGGGCTGAGGAGATCGTGATGGCCGGGGAACAGGCGCCGCAGGGGATCGATCCCACGGTCCCGAGCGTGGCCCGCATGTACGACTACTACCTCGGCGGCAAGGACAACTTCGCCTCCGACCGCGCGGCGGCCGAGAAGTTCATCGAGATCGTCCCGGGCGTCCGGGAGATGGCCCAGGCCAACCGCGCCTTCCTCCGCCGGGCGGTGAGCGAGCTCGCCGCCCGGGGGGTCCGCCAGTTCCTCGACATCGGCTCCGGGCTGCCCACCCAGGAGAACGTCCACCAGGTGGTGCACCGGATCACCCCCGACGCCCGGGTGACCTACGTGGACAACGACCCGATCGTCCTGGCCCACGGCCGGGCCCTGCTGAGCGACAACCCCCACACCACCGTGATCCAGGCGGACATGCGCGAGCCGAAGGCCCTGCTCGACCACCCCGAGGTGCGCGCGAGCATCGACTTCGACGAGCCGGTGGCCGTGATCCTGCTGGCGATGCTGCACTTCGTCCCGGACGACGCCGTCGCCGACCAGATCATCGCCTCGGTGCGGGAGGTGCTGTCCCCCGGCAGCCACCTGGTGCTCTCCCACGCCTACGCCGGCCGGACCGGCGCGGAGACGCGCGCCAGGGCGGACGACGTCTACGGCTCCACCACCGCCGGGTCGATCACCTCACGCGGCCCCGCCGAGCTCGCCGCCTACCTGGACGGTCTGGACGTGCTGCCTCCCGGCGTCGTCCCCGTCGAGGCCTGGCGCCCGGAGTTCGACGAGGACGTCACCGTCGACTTCAGCCGGCCCAGCATCCTCGGCGCGGTCGCCAGGGTGCCCTGACCGGCACCGGCGGGCGAGACCCCGCATTGGTTAGCTGTACTATCCAATAATGCGGATATCCCAGCTCAGCGCCGCGTCGGGCGTCCCCATCCCCACGATCAAGTACTACCTGCGCGAGGGTCTGCTCCCCCCGGGCGAGCAGACCGCGGCGACCAGGGCGGAGTACGGCGAGAGCCATCTCCGCCGGCTACGGCTGATCCGCGCGCTGCTGGAGGTCGGGCGGCTGCCCATCGCGGCCATCCGCAAGGTGATCGCCGCCGTGGAGGACGAGAGCCTGGGCATGCACGAGGTGCTCGGCACCGCCCACTACGCCATCGCCCCCGCGGTCGAGTCCCACCAGGAGGACGAGGACTGGCGGCGCGCCCGCGCCGAGACCGACCGCCTGATCACCGACCTCGGCTGGCGGGTCCACCCCGAGGCCCCCACCCGCGTCGAGCTCGCCCAGGCCATCCTCACCCTCGACCAGCTCGGCATGCCCGCCACCGGTGAGGCCCTGCGCCCCTACGCCGAGGCCGCCGTCAACCTCGTCGTCGAGCACGAGATCGGCACCATCCCCCTCGACGGCCCCCGCGAGGCCGCGGTCGAGGCCCTGGTCGTCGGGACCGTCGTGCACGGCAGGGTCCTCGACGTCATGCGCCGCCTCGCCCACGAGTCCATCTCGGCACGTTTCTTCGGCATCTCGGAGGAGTGACGTCACGGCGGCGGAGAGCACTTAGGAGGGCTGACGTCACAGTGACGGAGAGCACCTCGGAGAGCCGGCGTAACAGTGACGGAGAGCACAGACCCGCAGCTCACAGCCCTGGAATCGCCCTGTGCAAACTTTCCGCAGGCTATCTGCCCAGCCGAACGGGCTTGAGTAACATCCTGTTCACATTCGGGCAACAGATGCGAAATCGCGACTTGCAACTCTTTGAGAGCAGCAGACCACTTTCTCCTCAAGGACTCCGCCGATGACCTTCAAGGCTGAATACATCTGGATCGACGGCACCGAGCCGACCGCCAAGCTCCGTTCGAAGACCAGGATCCTGGCCGACGGCGCCGAGCTCCCGCTCTGGGGCTTCGACGGGTCCAGCACCAACCAGGCCAACGGCGGTTCCTCCGACCGGGTGCTCAAGCCGGTGTTCACCTGTCCGGACCCGATCCGCGGCGGCAGCAACGTGCTGGTGCTCTGCGAGGTCCTCGACATCGACATGACCCCGCACTCCAGCAACACCCGCGCCGCCGCCGTCGCGGTGGCCGAGAGGTTCGCCGACCAGGAGTCGTGGTTCGGCATCGAGCAGGAGTACACCTTCTTCAAGGAGGGCCGCCCGCTCGGCTTCCCGATCGGCGGCTTCCCCGCCCCGCAGGGTGGTTACTACTGCGGCGTCGGCGCCGACGAGGTCTTCGGCCGCGAGGTCGTCGAGAAGCACCTCGACCTCTGCCTTGAGGCCGGTCTGGCGATCTCCGGCATCAACGCCGAGGTCATGCCCGGCCAGTGGGAGTTCCAGGTCGGCCCGGCGGGCCCGGTGGAGGTCGCCGACCACCTGTGGATCGCCCGGTGGCTGCTCTACCGCGTCGCCGAGGACTTCAACATCGCCGCCACGCTCGACGCCAAGCCGGTGAAGGGCGACTGGAACGGCGCGGGCGCGCACACCAACTTCTCCACCAAGGCGATGCGCGAGGGCTACGACCCGATCATCACCGCCTGCGAGGCGCTCGCCGTCAACGCCGAGGAGCACGTCAAGCACTACGGCGCCGGCATCGAGGAGCGTCTCACCGGTCACCACGAGACCGCCCCGTGGAACAAGTTCAGCTACGGCGTCTCCGACCGCGGCGCCTCGGTCCGCATCCCGTGGCAGGTCGAGGTGGACAAGAAGGGCTACATCGAGGACCGTCGCCCCAACGCCAACGTCGACCCCTACCTGGTGACCCGCCTCATGGTGGACACCTGCTGCTCCGCCCTGGAGAAGGCCGGCCAGGTCTGACCGGGCACGCGCGGCGGGCCGCGACCACCCTGCCGGGGGTGGTCGCGGCCCGCCGTTCTGTTGCCCCTACGACAAGACGATACGTTTCGACTCGCCTTTGGTATATTCGGCCGGGTGAAGACACCCAACCCGTCCCGCCGCAGCGAGCAGTCGCGCCGGGCCATCCTGAACGCCGCACTCGACCTGGTCGCCGAGGTCGGTTACGCCAAGCTGACCGTCGAGGCGATCGCGGCCCGCGCGGGCGTGGGCAAGCAGACGATCTACCGCTGGTGGCCGTCCAAGGGCGCGGTGCTCGTGGACGCGGTGCTCGCCCTCAGCGAGGACGAGGAGGGCGCCATCGCCCTGCCCGACACCGGTGACATCCGGGCCGATCTGCGGGGCGTGCTGCGGGCCATCGTCGACGAGTACAACGACCCCAAGATCGACACGATCACCCGGGCGCTGGCCGTCGAGTCGCTGACCGATCCCACGCTGAACACCCAGATCACCGGACGGGTCCTGGGACCGCTCCTGGAGGTCACCAAAGACCGGCTGCGCGCCGGGCAGCGGGCCGGGCAGGTGGCCGAGGGAGTGGACCTCGGCGTCGCCGTGGAGCTGCTGTACGCGCCGATCTACCACCGCTGGGTGCTGTGCACCAACCCCCTGACGCACGAGTACGCAGACACCGTCCTCGAACTCGCCCTCAAGGCCCTGAGCCCCGCGACGATAAATACCGTCGAATAAGGCGCTTTAGGGCCACGCGAAACTACCACCGCGCGCCGTACCATGACTGCGATGCGGGACGTAGTGGAACAGTTGCAGCGCCTGGGCATGTCGGGTTACGAGGCCAAGGCCTACGTGACGCTGGTCGGCTCCGGGCAGCCGCTCAACGGTTACGAGGTGGCCAAGCGGTCCGGCGTGCCGCGCAGCACGGTCTACGAGACGCTGGGCAAGCTGGTGGCCAAGGGCGCGGCCTACGAGGTGCGCGGGGCCGAGGACGCCACCGACTACCTGCCGCTGCCGCCCCGGTCGCTGCTGGAACGCATGCGCCGGGAGTTCGACGACTCGATCGAGTCACTGCAGGCCGCGCTGCCCACGATCGTGGCGCCGCCCGAGGCCCACCTCATCCACAACCTCAAGGACGCCGAGGCGCTGCTCGCCCGGGCCGAGGACGTGCTGGCCGCCGCACGCACCGACCTGTTCCTGTCGATCTGGCCGGAGGAGATGAAGCGGCTCTCCCCGCTGGTCAGGCGGGCGGTCGAGCGTGGCGTCGACGCCTCGGTGATGCATTTCGGCCCCGCCGAGGAGGCGGTCGGACACCTGTACGAGCACCGGTTCTCCTCCCCCGAGGTGATCATGGAGAGCCTGGGCTGCCGCCTCCTGGTCGTCGCCGGCGACCGCCGCGAGGCCCTGGTCGGCGGGTTCGTCGACGGCTCGGCCTGGGGCGTCTACACCGAGGACCCCGCCGTGGTCCTGATGGCGGTGGAATACATCAGGCACGACATCGCCCTGCAGATCATCGCCGACCGGGTCGGGCACGAGTCGCTGCGCGAGTTCTGGACCAGCGACCCGGAGTTCACGCGTCTGCGCGCCGGCCGAGGACGGCCGGCCGCCCTGCTCCGCGCCGCCGGATGCCCCGCCCCCGAGCTCCCGCCGAGGTGATCCCTCATGGGGGGATGTGACATCCTTCGAGGTAGGTTGTCGTAATTTTCCGGGGAAGGCAGGTCATGGATAAGCCGGTCATCATGACGGTCGATGACGATCCAGGCGTCTCGCGTTCTGTGGCACGCGACCTGCGACGCCGTTACGGCCATTCCTACCGCATCGTCCGGGCCGACACCGCGCTCGCCGGGATGGAGAGCGTCCGCGAGCTCCGGCTGCGCGGCGACGACGTCGCGGCGATCCTCGCCGACTACCGGATGCCCCAGATGAACGGCGTGGAGTTCCTGGAGCAGGCCATGGACCTGTATCCGTACGCCCGCCGGGTGCTGCTGACCGCCTACGCCGACACCGACGCGGCGATCCAGGCGATCAACGTGGTGGATCTCGACCACTACATGCTCAAGCCGTGGGACCCGCCGGAGGAGAAGTTCTACCCGGTCCTCGACGCCCTCCTCGACGCCTGGCACCGGGCCGAGCGGCGCGAGTCCGACGAGCTGCGGGTGGTGGGCGCCCGCTGGTCGGCCCGCTCCTACAAGATCCGCGACTTCCTGTCCCGCAACCAGGTGCCCTACCGCTGGGTGCTGGCCGACGACCCCGAGGGCGCGCAGCTGCTGGCCGCCGCCGGCGAGGAGTGCGAGATCAGCCCGGCCAAGCTGCCGCTGGTCATCACCTCCGACGGCACCACGCTCACCGCCCCCACCACCGCCGAGCTGGCCGGGGCGGTGGGCCTGTCCACCGCCCCGGCCACCGACTTCTACGACCTGATCGTCATCGGCGGCGGCCCCGGCGGGCTGGGCGCGGCCGTCTACGGGGCCTCGGAGGGGCTGCGCACCGTGATGGTCGAGCAGCACGCCTCCGGCGGGCAGGCCGGGCAGAGCTCCCGCATCGAGAACTACCTGGGCTTCCCCGACGGCGTCTCCGGCTCCCAGCTCGCCGACCGCGCCCGCCGCCAGGCGCTGAAGTTCGGCGCGGAGCTGCTCACCGCCCGCACCGTCACCAGCCTGGAGGTCAAGGGCCAGGCCCGGGTGGTCGGCTTCGCCGACGGCAGCAGCATCGCCGCGCACACCGTGATCCTGGCCACCGGCGTCTCCTACCGGCGGCTGGCGGCCCCGGGCCTGGACGACTTCGTGGGCCGGGGCACCTACTACGGCGCGGCCGTGACCGAGGCGCCCGAGTGCAGGGATCGCGAGGTCTACATCGTCGGCGCGGCCAACTCGGCCGGGCAGGGCGCGGTCTACCTGTCGGGATACGCCAGCAAGGTCCACCTGATCGTCCGGAGCGACGGGCTGGAGAAGTCCATGTCGCACTACCTGATCGAGCAGATCTCGAACATCTCCAACATCGAGGTGCACACCGAGACCGAGGTGGTGGGCGCGGAGGGCGACGACCATCTGGAACGGCTCACGCTGAAGGGCCCGGACGGCGAGCGGACGGTCGAGGCCGAGTGGCTGTTCGTCTTCATCGGCGCCGAACCGCTCACCGACTGGCTCGGCGACACGATCGAGCGCGACGCCAAGGGCTTCGTCCTGACCGGGCCCGACCTGACCTCCGCCGAGAGCCGTCCCCGCAACTGGCCGCTCCGGCGCGAGCCGTACCACCTGGAGACCAACGTGCCCGGGGTCTTCGCCGCCGGGGACGTCCGCGCCGACTCGATCAAGCGGGTCGCCTCCGCGGTCGGCGAGGGGGCGATGGCCGTGGCGCTCGTCCACCGTTACCTGGAGAAGGCATGACCGGACGGGCCGAGCGCCCCATCGTGGGCTGCGACTGGACCATGGGCGACGAAGGAGGCCAGATGATCAGCACGGACGTCCTCCGTGGACTGTTCCTCTTCGAGAAGCTCGACGACGAGAAGCTGGAGTGGCTGGCCTCCCACGGCGAGGAGCGCGAGTTCGGCGCCGGCGAGCCGATCATCCGGCAGGGCGACCCGGCCGAGTGCTTCCTGGTGCTCATCGACGGCGAGATCGTCATGTCCACCGAGACCCCCGCCGGGGTGGTCACCATGACCCCCACCTCGCAGCCCGGGGTCTACGCCGGAGCGACCTCCGCCTACCTGGGCGACCGCGCCCCGGCCACCTACTCCCACTCGCTGCGCGCGACCAAGCCCTCACGGGTCTTCGCGCTCCCGGCCAAGAAGTACGGCCTGATGATCGGCGAGTGGTTCCCGATGGCGGTCCACCTGCTCGACGGGGTGCGCCTCGGCGGGCTCGCCCAGCGGGAGATCATCGACCGGCGGCAGCGGCTGACCGCGCTCGGCACCATCACCGCCGGGCTCACCCACGAGCTCAACAACCCGGCGGCGGCGGCCGTGCGGGCCGTGGGCGAGCTGCGGGGCAAGATCCGGCTGTCGCGGCGGCAGCTCGCCGGGCTGACCGAGGCCGGCATCTCGGCCGACCGGCTGCGCGGGCTGATCGACATGCAGGAGAGCTGCACCGACAGGGCCGGGAACCCGCCCGCCCGCTCCCCGCTGGAGATCTCCGACGCCGAGGAGGAGCTGGGCGACGCGCTGGAGGAGGCCGGGGTGGACGACGGCTGGGAGCTCGCGCCGCCGCTGGTGGCCGCCGGCTTCGGCCCCGGCGGGCTGGAGAAGGTCCGCGGCGCGGTCGGCGACGAGCACCTGTCCGGGGCGATGCACTGGCTCGCCGAGGCCATCGAGATCAACCAGATGCTGAACGAGGTGACCGACGCGACCGAGCGGATCTCCTCGCTGCTCGCCTCCGCCAAGCAGTACTCCCAGATGGACCGCGCGCCCTACCAGACGGTCGACGTCCGGGAGCTGCTGGACAGCACGCTCACCATGTTCCGGGGCAAGATCCCGCCCGGGATCAGCGTGGCCACCGACTACGACCCCGGGCTGCCGCCGCTGCCCGGCTACGCCGGAGAGCTCAACCAGGTGTGGACCAACCTGATCCACAACGCGCTGGACGCGATGGCCGGCAGCGGCACGCTGACCGTCCGCACCCGCCTGGAGCACGACACCACCGCCCTGATCGAGATCTGCGACACCGGCCCCGGGGTCCCCGAGGAGCTGCGGGAGCGGATCTTCGAGCCGTTCTTCACCACCAAGGCCGTCGGTGAGGGCACCGGGCTGGGCCTGGACATCTCCTTCCGCATCGTCGCCGGCCGGCACGGCGGCGACCTGCGCGTGGAGTCGGTGCCCGGCGACACCCGTTTCCAGGTACGGCTGCCGCTGACCGAGCTCCCCGCCCCCTGAGCGGGCCGCGTCACGCGCCCGGCTCCCCCGGCCCCCGCTCCCGCCTGCCTGGCGGGAGGTAGACAATCGTCCCCATGCGATTCGGGATCCTGGGCACCACGCGGGCATGGGGGGACGACGGGAGCGAGGTGCCCGTCGGCGGGCCGACCCGCCGCGCGCTGCTGGCCCTGCTGCTCGCCCGCCCCGGTGAGGTGGTGACGGCCGACAGCCTGGTCGACGACCTCTACGGGGCGCGGCCGCCGGGCGGGGCGGGCCACGCGCTGCAGTCGCAGGTGTCCCGGCTACGCCGGGACCTGGGGCGGGAGGCCGCGATCGAACCCGTCCGCGCGGGCTACCGGCTCGCGGTCGACCCGGACGACGTCGACGCCCACCGCTTCGAACAGCTGGCGGAGGAGGGACGGCGGGCGCTGGAGGACGGGGACCCGGAGCGGGCGGCCACGCGCCTGCGGGCGGCCCTCGACCTGTGGCGGGGCCCCGCGCTCGCCGACGCCGCGGACGCCGGCTCCGTCCAGACGCGGATCCTGCGGCTGGAGGAGTTGCGGGTCGAGGCCCTGGAGGACCGGA
Source organism: Streptosporangium sp. NPDC003464 (assembly GCF_053588315.1). Lineage (NCBI taxonomy): Bacteria > Bacillati > Actinomycetota > Actinomycetes > Streptosporangiales > Streptosporangiaceae > Streptosporangium > Streptosporangium sp. NPDC003464. The sequence continues at coordinate 9,108 of NZ_JBSFPS010000190.1, forward strand.
TCGAGGCGGACCTCCGGCGGGGCGGGCACCGGGCCGTCGTGCCCGAGCTGCGGGAGCTGGTCGGCCGTCACCCTCTCCGGGAGAGGCTGCACGGCCTCCTCATACGCGCGCTGCAGGCCGGCGGCAGGCAGGCCGAGGCCCTGGCCGCCTTCGAGGAGGCACGGCGGATCCTGGCCGAGGAGCTCGGCGCGGACCCCTCGGCCGGGCTCGCCGCGCTCCACCGGGCGCTGCTGCGGGGCGAGGGGCCGCCCGTGGCTCCCGGGCCCGCCTCCGGCACGCTCCCGGCGCAGCTGACGAGCTTCGTCGGCCGTGCCGAGGACGTGGCCAGGGTCACCGAACTGCTCGGCACCGCACGCCTGGTCACCCTGCTCGGCCCGGGCGGCGCGGGCAAGACCCGGCTGTCGATCGAGGTCGCCGCCCGCCGGCCCGACGTGTGCCTCGTCGAGCTCGCGCCGCTGCGCGACGGGCCGGACCCGGCGCAGGCCGTGCTCGGCGCGCTCGGCCTGCGCGAGAGCGGGCGCCTGACCGGACCGGCCGAGACGGCGCCCGTCTCCCGGCTGATCGCGGCGCTGGCCGACCGGCCGCTGCTGCTCGTCCTCGACAACTGCGAGCACCTCGTGGAGGCGGTCGCGGCACTGGCCGGGCGGCTGCTCGCGGGCTGCCCGGAGCTGCGCATCCTGGCCACGAGCCGGGAGCCGCTCGCCATCACCGGCGAGCACCTGTGGCCGGTCCGCCCGCTCCGCCCGGCCCCGGCCGCCCGGCTCTTCGCCGACCGGGCGAGCGCCGTACGGCCGGGCTTCGTCATGGACGAGGCCGCCACCGGGGCCGTGCGGCGGATCTGCCAGGCGCTCGACGGCCTGCCGCTGGCCATCGAGCTCGCGGCGGCGAGAATGCGCACGCACGACCTCGCGGAGCTCGCCTCCCGCCTGGACGACCGCTTCCGCCTGCTGTCGCGGGGCAGCCGTACGGCCGAGGCCAGGCACCGGACGTTGCGCGCGGTCGTGGCGTGGAGCTGGGACCTGCTGTCGGAGGCCGAGCAGACGGTGGCCAGGCGCCTGACGGTCTTCTCCGGCGGCGCGGCCGCCGAGGCGGTGGCGCGGGTGTGCGGGGTGCCCGGCGCCGAGGACATGCTGGACTCCCTCGCCGACAAGTCGCTGCTGGAGGTCAGTGGCGGCCGCTACCGCATGCTGGAGACGGTCCGCGCCTTCTGCGCCGAGCGGCTGGGCGCGGCCGGCGAGACCGCCGCGCTGCGGCGCGCGCACGCCGAGCACTTCCTGGAGCTGGCCCGGACCGCCGACCCCCACCTGCGCCGCGCCGGACAGCTGGAGTGGCTGGGGATCCTGACCGCCGAGCACGAGAACCTCCAGGCCGCGCTGCGCTGGGCCGTGGAGACCCGGGAGGTCGAGTTCGCGCTGCGGCTGCTGGCCTCCCTGTCGTCCTACCTGTGGATGCGCGGCATGCGCGCCTCGGCGACGGCGCAGGCGGTCGCGCTGCTGGACGTGATCGGCGACGGCCCGCCCCCGGGACTCGAGGACGAATACATCCTGTGCGTCCTGGCCGCGGCGGCGGGCGAGACCGGCCAGGAGGCGTGGGAGCGCCACCGGCGGACGGCGGAGTCGATCGTCGCCGCCCTGGACCGCCCGCACCGCCACCCGATCCTCACATTCCTCTGGCTGATGATCAACGCGGGTGCGGGGGATCCCCGGGTCGCGCTCTCGGTGATCGACCGCGGCCGGACCGGGTCCGACCCGTGGGAGCTGGCCATCGTCCACCTCCTGTGGGGATATCCGCAGCTCGCCGCCGGGGACCCGGGGCAGGCCGAGCACGAGTTCGCGCTGGCCGCCGACGCCTTCCGCGCGCTCGGCGACCGGTGGGGGACGGCGCTGGCCCTGGACGCGCTGGCCGGCCTGGCGGCCATGTGCGGCGACGCCGCGAGGGCGATCGTCCTGATCGAGGAGGCCCTCGCCCTCACCGAGCAGCTCGGCACGGTCGAGGACCTCCCCGACCTGCTCTGCAACCGGGGCGACTACCTTGTCCGCGCCGCACGGACCGGGCAGGGCGGTCCGGGTCCGGCGGATCCCGGCATCGCGGCGGCGCGCGCCGACTACGAGCGGGCGGCCGAGGTCGCGCGCCGGGTGGGCAGTCCCACCTATCTGGCCGGGGCGCTGCGCGGGCTCGGCGACATCGCGCGGATGGAGGGCGACCTGGACGGGGCGCGCCGGCTGTACGAGCAGGCGCTGGAGCGGTTCGAGACCCGCTGGGTGCGGAGCGCCGGGAACCGGACGGGCGCCCTGTTCGGGCTCGGGAGGGTCGCCGAGGCCACTGGCGACCTGGACGGGGCCCGGTCGCTGCACCGGCAGGCCGCCGAGGTCGCGGCGCGGTCGGGGGCGATCGTCGAGAGCGCCCGCCCGGTGGAGGCCCTGGCGGGGATCGCGCTGCTGGAGGGCGACGCGGCGGAGGCGGCCCTGCTGCTCGGCGCGGCCGCCGGCCTACGGGGGATCATCACCGAGGACGGCCCCGAGGTCTCGCGCACGGCCGCCGCCGCGCGGGCCGCCCTGGGCGAGGAGACCTACGGGGCCACCCACCTCCGGGGCGTGCGGCTGGCCCCGGAGGACGCGCTCCGCCTGGCCGGCGTGCCCGAGCCCGCCATCCAGGCGTCACCGATCAACTCCATGGCCGGCCTCGGCACGGTCCCCGGCACTGATCCGGCAAGCGCCGGTGAGCGCCGGTGAGCGCCGGTGAGCACGTGGTGAGCCGGTGGTGAGCGCCTCCGGACATGCTCTCGGGCATGACCACAGCACCGCGGCTCAAGAACAAGAACATCCTGATCTCCGGGGCGGGCGTCGCCGGCCCGGCGCTGGCCTACTGGCTGAGCCACCACGGCTTCACCCCCACGGTGGTGGAGCGGGCCCCCGCCCTGCGCGACGGCGGCTACGCGGTCGACTTCCGCGGCCAGGCGCACCTCACCGTGCTGAGGCGGATGGGGATCCTGGACGACGTCCAGCGGGCGCAGACGGGCATGGGCGCGATGTCCTACGTCAACAGCGCGGGCAGGAGGATCGCCAGCATGCCCGCCGACGTCTTCAGCGGGGACGTCGAGATCCTCCGGGGCGACCTGGCCCGCATCCTCCACGAGGCCACCGAGGACCGCGCCGAATACGTCTTCGACGACTCGATCACCTCCATGACCGACGGACCCGGCGGCGTCCAGGTCACCTTCGAGCGGGCCGCGCCCCGTGAGTTCGACCTGGTGGTGGGGGCCGACGGGCTGCACTCCAAGGTCCGGGAGCTCGCCTTCGGGCCGGAGTCGGGGTCCGTGACGGACCTGGGCCTGTACTGCGCGATCTTCACCACCGCCAACCACCTGGGACTGGACCACACGGGGCTGATCTACAACACCCCCGGCAGGCTCGTGTCGATGTACAGCGCCCGGCACAACACCGAGGCCAGGGCCTTGTTCTACTTCGGCTCGCCGCCGCTGAGCTACGACCGCCGCGACACCGGGCAGCAGAAGAAGATCCTCGCCGAGGCGTTCGCCGGGGTCGGCTGGGAGGCTCCCCGGCTGCTGGAGGCCATGGCCGACGCGCCGGACTTCTACTTCGACTCCACCAGCCAGGTCCGCCTGGACCGCTGGTCACGGGGCCGGACCGTCCTGCTCGGGGACGCCGGCTACTGCGCCTCGCCGCTGTCGGGCATGGGCACCGGCCAGGCCATGGTCGGGGCCTACGTCCTCGCCGGAGAGCTGGCGGCCGCCGGCGGCGACCACCGGGCGGGCTTCGCCGGCTACGAGGAGGCCATGCGCGGCTACGTCGCGGGGTGCCAGAAGTCGGGCGAGGGCGTGAGCAAGTGGATGGTCCCCGAGAGCCGGTTCATGGCCTGGTTCCTCAACCAGAACTACAAGCTCATGCCCTACCTTCCCGGGAAAGGGCTGATCGCCAAGAGTGCCCGGAAGACGGCGAGCGCCATCACCCTGAAGGACTACGGGCGCTGACCCGCGTCCCCCGTCAGCCGCCGCGGCTCGGGTGAGCCGGGCCCGGCACCCGGCTCACCCCGGGTCCCTCAGCCGTGGACGCCGTCGAGCATGTCCATCAGGCGGGCCAGCACCCGGCCGCCGGAGACGCGGACGCCGTCGTGCTCCCACTCGTTGGTCACCCAGGTCCGCACGTTGCCGACCGCGCGGGCGGTCCGCGTCGACAGGCTCTCGTCGACGTACATGTCGTCGTAGTAGACGGCGGCGGCCACCGGGACCTGGTTGGCGGCCAGCCGTACCGGGTCGTAGAGGGCGGGCCAGTCGGAGGCCGCGGCGAGGATCTCGGCGGCGCCCTTGAACGGGCGGAGGGCGGCGATCTCGTCGAACATCCAGGGGTAGATCATCTCCCCGGTGGGCAGCAGCGGCTCGGCCTCCTCCCCGAACTCCCCCGGCAGCAGCCGGTGCGCCGCCCAGGCGGTGGCGGCGCCCTGGGCGTAGATCGACTCGTGCAGGACCGCGTAGAGCGGGTTGCCGACGAAGCCGGTGGCCATCATGACCTCGTAGCGGAACAGGTCGGAGAGCCGCTCGCCGTTCCAGGCCTCCTCCAGCACCCAGTGCAGGTATTCGGCGCCGTCGCTCATCCCCAGGCACAGGCCCAGGGTCTGCAGGCGGCGCACGGTCAGCACGTCGCCGTCGGGGAGCAGGACCTCCTCGCGGCGCAGGTGGCCGGCGATCGCGTCCAGGCGGGCGGAGTCGCCGGGGTAGCGGGCGAAGTAGCGGTCCACCTTGTCGCGGACCCGGGGATACGTGCGGGAGTAGACGTCGTCGGCGGTGGCGTCGAGCCCGGCCAGGCCGCCGGTCACGTAGCAGGACCGCAGGCCCTCGGGGGCCTGGGAGAGGTAGGTCAGCGTGATGAACCCGCCGTAGCTCTGGCCGAGGGTCTCCCACGGCCGGTCGCCGCAGAGCCGGCGCCGGATCAGCTCGGCGTCGGCCACGATGGCGTCGGCGCGGAAGTGCCGGAGCCGGGCGGCGAGCTCGGCGTCGGTCCCGGTGACCGTCCCGGCGGTGACCGGGGTGCTGCGGCCGGTCCCCCGCTGGTCGAGCAGGAGCACCCGGTGGGTCTTCAGCGCGTGTCCCAGCCAGCCGTCCGCCGCGGTCGGCCTCGGCGACCTGCCGCCGGGGCCGCCCTGCAGGAAGACCAGCCACGGCAGGTCCTGGTCCTGCTTGGCGGGGTCCACCGCCTCGCGGGCGAAGACCTCGATCGTGGGGCCGCCGGGGTCGGCGTGGTCGAGGGGGACGGTGAAAACGTGGTCGGTGAGCGCCACACCGGGCAGAAGGACAGTCACCCGGGGAACGTTACCGGCTGTGCCATTGCCGATATCCCGGGCGCCCCCGGGCGTGGTCGGCGAACACCCTCGCCGCCAGATCCCGTACGGCGGGCACATGGGCGGCCAGGGCGCCCCGCGGATGCCACACCAGCAGGTGCCGCATCACCAGCGGGTCACCGCGGAGCGGGCGGATGACCAGCCCGTCGCTCTCGGCGAAGGTGGCCCGGCAGGGCGCGATGGCCCGGCCGGAGACGACGATCTCCCTGATGGTCCAGGCGTCCGCCGCCTGGTGCGGCGCGCGGGGGGTGAAACCGGCCTGGTGGCAGGCCGTGCGGAAGCACTCGGGCCAGCCGCCCCCGTCGGAGGGCGACAGCACCCACGCCTCCGCCGCGAGGTCGGCCAGGTCGAGCTCGGGGCGGCCGGCCAGCGGGTGGGCGCCGGCCAGCGCCACGTACACGGGCTCGGCGGCGACCTGCTCCTGGCGGAGCGGCGGGGCCGGGCGCAGCTCGTGGCCGACGTAGTCGACGACCACGGCGGCGTCCAGGCGCCGGGCCGCGACCAGGTCGCACAGCAGGCGCGGAGCCGCCTCGGCGTAGGAGGTGACCTCCCGGCCGCCGAGCAGGTCGCCGAGCCGGTCGACCAGGCCGACCAGGATCGGCCCGTCGACCCCGCCGAGCCGTACCGGGCCGTCGGCGGGGCGGGAGGCGGCGCCGAGCAGCAGCTCGTCCATGCCGCTCAGCACGGTGCGGGCCCGGGCGAGCACGTAGTCGCCGAGCGGGGTGGGGCGGGCGCCGTGGCGGTCGCGGTCGAAGAGCCTGCCGCCCAGAGCCCGCTCGATCCGCTGGAGCTGCGCCGAGAGCGCGGGCTGGGTGGTGCCCAGGAGCGCCGCGGCCCGGGTCAGGCTGCCGGTGTCCGAGATGGCGCACAGGACGCGCAGGTGCCGTAGTTCCAGGCTCACCGGACGAGCGTATGCCCCCCATCCCACTTTCCATCACTGCGAGGTGATGGATCCCCTCTGGCCTGCGCGCATGCGCTCTCCCCCGGTTCCGGCGGGCCGTCTTGTCACCTCCGCGTGATCGGGGCGTTACCGGTGGGCGTCGAAGATCAGCGCACCTCATGACATTTCCGAAAGTCCGGAAAGGAAGTTCTGTGCGCCGAATCCCCCTGCTGGCCACGGCGGCCGTGGCCACCGCCTGCGCGGCCGCCCTGGCCGCCGCGCCCGCCCTGGCCGCCGCGCCCGCCCCCTCCCCCACCGCGGCGACCGCGCTCCCGGCGGGTGCCGCGGGTCCGGCCAGGCCGGTCGAGGTCTTCGCCGAGGACGGCACCATCACCCGCGCCGAGGTGCCCGCCTCCGCCGGGCCCAGGGCCCGTTCCCTGGCCGCGCCCGCCGCCGAGGTCACCCCTGTCGAGGTCAACGGGCCGAGCGAGGACCGGATCGACCTGGTCTTCCTCGGTGACGGCTACACCGAGGCCGAGCTCGGTCTCTACGGCGACCAGGTCGCCGCCAAGTGGGCGCTGCTGTCCAACCGCGAGCCCTTCAAGAGCTACCGCCGGCTGTTCAACGTCTGGCGGGTCGACATCCCCTCGCCCGTCTCCGGCGTGAGCGGCGACCCCGCCCGCGACGTGGTCAGGGACACCCCGCTCGGGATGACCTTCTGGTGCGACGGCCTGGAGCGGCTGCTCTGCGTGGACGAGGACCGCGCGAAGTCCTACGCGGCGCTGGCGCCGGGCGTGGACCAGATCGCGGCGATCGCCAACTCCGCCAAGTACGGCGGCGCGGGATACACCGACGAGGAGATGGCGACCTTCTCCGGCGGCAACGAGCGCGCCGGAGAGGTCCTGCCGCACGAGCTCGGCCACTCCCTGGGCGACCTGGCCGACGAGTACGACTACTACGCCTACCCGGGCGACGGCAGCCGCTACGACGGCCCCGAGTTCTCCGAGGTCAACGTCAGCGTCCGCGACGCCGGGCGGATGCGGGCCGAGCGGGCCAAGTGGTGGTACTGGCTCGGCGCCCCCAGCCCCGACGGCGACGTCGTCGGCGCCTACGAGGGCGGCTACTACACGCAGTACGGCGTCTACCGGCCCACCCCCAACTCGCTGATGAAGTCGCTGGGCCGGGAGTTCAACTCGGTCGGCCGGGAGAAGATGATCCAGTCGTTCTACACGATCGCCCGGCCGATCGACTCCCACACGCCCAACGGGCGGCCGGTGGAGCGCGGGGCGACGCTCTCGGTGACGCCCGCCCCGGTCCCGACGCTGTCGATCCGCTGGTACCGCGACGGCAGGGAGCACCGCCCCTGGCGGGGCCGCACCTCGGTGGAGGTCATCGGCATGGGCGACGGCGGCACCGTCACCGCGGTCGTCTCCGACGGGACCGCCGATGTGCGCGACCCGGGCTACCGCGAGAAGTTCCTGACGCAGTCGGTCGCCTGGACCGTCCGCGGCAACCACTGATACGCTCGCCCAAGCGAGCGCTTGGTTACGTGCCGCCGGCCGTACCCGGAGCGCGGAACGGGACACACGGAGACGACCCCCAAGGGACAGCCGATGAAGTTCTCGACCTTCCACCTCTTCCACCGGTTCGACGGCCAGAGCTTCAAGGACGTCTACGACTACCACCTTGAGCTGGTCGAGCTCGCCGAGGAGCTGGGATTCTCCGGGGTACGGCTGGCCGAGCACCACTTCCGCGACTACGGCGTGGTGCCCAACCTGTTCACGATGCTGGCCAACCTGGCCGCGCGCACCGAGAGGCTGCGGCTGGGCACCGGCATCGTGGTCCTCCCCCTGCACAACCCCATCCACGTCGCCGAGGAGGCGGCCATGGTGGACATGCTCTCCGGCGGGCGGCTGGACCTGGGCATCGGGCGCGGCTACCAGAGCTTCGAGTTCGAGGGCTTCGGCATCGACCTGGCCGAGGCCCGCGACCGGTTCAACGAGGCCCTGGAGGTCGTCCTCGGCCTCTGGGGCAGCCCGTCCTTCCGGCACGAGGGCAAGTTCTACCGGACCGGCACCGAGGTGGAGCTCGTCCCCCGGCCGGTCCAGCACCCGTTCCCGCCCATCCACGTGGCGGCCGTCTCCCCCGAGACCGTGACCATGTACGCCGAGCGGGGCCTGCCGATCCTGGCCGACCCGGCGGCGCCCTTCCGCAAGGTGGTCCGGGCCGCCGAGACCTGGCGGGAGACCGCGGCGGAGGCCGGGCACGACGTGACCGCCGCGGAGCTGGTGGTCGCCCGCAGCGTCTACGTCGCCGCGACGGCCGAGCGGGCCCGCGAGGACCAGGCCAGGTTCGAGGCGATGTTCGACCGGAGCCGGATCTTCAACGAGCGGAGCGCGCCGATCGACCCCCGGACCGGCAGGGCCGCCCAGGGGTTCGAGTACTACCAGGACCGCTACCTCAAGGGCGGCTCGGTCTCCAACGACTTCCGCTGGGAGCAGCTGGAGGTCATCGGCGACCCCGAGCGGGTGGTCGGCCAGATCCGGCTGCTCGAGGCGGCCGGGTTCGCCGACCTGCTCTGCGACTTCGGCAGCACCAGGCCGATGCCGCTGGAGGAGATGAAGAAGGTCATGCGGTTCTTCGCCGCCGAGGTCATGCCGGCTTTCGAGTGATCCGTCCCGTACGGCGCGCACCGGCCGCAGGCGGAGGCGCGGGCCGTACGCCCCCCGCAGGAGGCGCGATGATCGACCAGTTGACCCTGTCCGACGTCCTCGCCGAGCACGCCCGCAGCCGTCCCACGGTGACGGCGGTCGTGGACGGCGAGGTCCGGCTCACCTACCCCGAACTCGACGAGCGGGTCACCCGCCTGGCGGACGCGCTGGCCGCCCGGGGGGTCACCGCCGGGGAGCGGGTGCTGTGGCTCGGCCGCAACAGCCACGTGGTGCTGGAGCTGCTGCTCGCCTCGTCCCGGCTCGGCGCGATCTTCTGCCCGGCCAACTGGCGGCAGTCCACCGACGAGCTGTCCTTCGTCGTGGCCGACCTCACCCCGAAAGTCGTCGTCTGGGAGCGGTCCGAGGCCGCCGCCCCGCTGAGTGGTGACGGCTGGATCCTGGCCGGCGCCGGCTACGAGGCGTTCCTGTCCGGCGGGTCGGCCGCCTCCCGCCCGGAGGGGCACCCCGGCGGGCCGGCGGGCGGGTCCGCCCAGGCGCCGGGGCCCGGCGACGACTCGGCCCCGCTGCTCGCCCTCTACACCGCCGCCTTCGACGGCCGCCCGAACGCGGCCCTGCTCAGCAGCGCCGCGCTGGTCGCGCACAGCACCGCGCTGCTGGTGGTCCGCCGGATGGAGGACGGCTTCACCTTCCTCAACAGCGGGCCGCTGTTCCACGTGGGCACGATGATGTTCTGCCTGGCCACCCTGCAGATCGGCGGGACGAACGTGTTCACCCCGGCGTTCGACGCCGAGGAGGTCTGCCGCCTGGTCGACGCCGAGCGGGTCACCCAGGCGTTCCTGTTCGGCCAGATGATCGACGCGGTGACGGAGGCGAACAGGGACGGCAAATACGACCTGACGTCGCTCCGCTTCATCTCCCACTCCGCCGAATGGGACGGGATGACGACGGTGGACGACTCCCCCTGGTGCCGGTCGAAGATGGGCGGCTACGGCCAGACCGAGGTGGGCGGCATGCTGACCTTCCTCGGCCTGGCCCCGGGCGCCGCCGGGCCCGCCGGACGGCCCTCGCCGCTGGTCCAGGTCCGCCTGCTCGCCCCCGACGGGGACGAGGTGCCGGCCGGGGAGGTGGGCGAGATCTGCGCCCGCGGCAAGTCGCTCTTCTCCGGATACTTCAACAGGCCCGAGCTCAACGCGGCCAAGACGCGCGGCGGCTGGCACCACACCGGCGACCTCGGCCGCCGCGAGCCCGACGGCACGATCACCTTCGTCGGCCCCATGCTCCGCATGATCAAGTCCGGCAACGAGAACATCTACCCCGCCGAGGTCGAGCGGGTGCTGAAGACCCACCCCGCCGTCGCCGACGCCGCCGTCATCGGCGTCCCCGACGAGCGGTGGCGGCAGGCCGTGAAGGCCGTCGTGGCCCTGCGGGGCGAGGCCACGGCCGAGGAGATCGTCGAGCACGTCCGCGCCCGGCTCGCCCCGTACAAGAAGCCCAAGCACGTCGACTTCGTCGAGGCCATCCCCAAGAAGGGCTTCACCCCCGACTACGACGCCCTCGACGCCGCCCACGGCGGGGGCGGCTACCCCGGGTCCTGACCGCCCCGCCGGCCGCCCCGCGGGTCCCGGGGCGGTCACGGGAGCAGCAGCCCCCAGTAGAGCGCCCACGGGACGAACACCGTCCCACCGGCGAGCAGGAGGCCGAGCCGTACCCGCTCCCCCCGCGGCGCGGAGCCCCGGGCACGGCGCCAGGCCAGCGCGGTGCCGGCCGTGGCGACCACCGAGACCACCGCGAGGGCCTGCAGCGCCATCACCCGCCCCACCCCATCCGGGCCGGTGTAACGAGCCTGGAAC